>CAMCWM010000032.1 GCA_945882215.1 Akkermansia muciniphila
TCTCCGGCGCAAACCAGAGACGCATGGCACCGGGTTCGAGGGGGGTGGCTTTCGTCGCCGCGCCGGGTAGGGCGCTTTGTCCCAAAGCGCCGTCTGACGGCGGCTTCGGAGAAGCCGCCCTACCTGTGCCGCGCAGATCCTTCCCCTGCTCATCCACGCCCAGCAGGCGCAGCGCCTCGGCCTCGGGCAGGCCGTCGAGGTTGATGACTTCGATGTCGCGGATGAAGAAGGACGACGAAGTCGCTTTGTTGATGTGAGCCCACCCCTCCTTGACGGTGTCGTCTTTCGCCAGGAGGAACAACGAGTTGTTGAGCCTTCCCAAGAACTGGTCTCCCACCGCGCCAAACTCAATGGCAACTTCTCTAGAATCCAAGACGGATTGAGGAACCTGCTTCTGTGAAAGAACCAGCAAGCTGTCATCCTGTGTGCGCTTCATTTCTACGACGTCCCGCTGGGTGACGACCAAATTGTAAAAAACGGTCCGATCATTCTGGTCACGGCTGCTACGTAAGACAATTGACCCGCTAGAGGAGCCAGGATCACGGTGGACTACGGCCTTAACAGCGCAGCTTCTAAACATGGATTGGGACAGACGAAGGATGGTTGATGGGGACTGTTCACTCCATCGAATCCACCCATCCTCCCACTTCACCCCGCTGTCCGGCTTGCGCAGTTCCTCCGGCAAGTCCTCGGCCTTGGTGAACACCTTCACCCACTGGCCGGGTGGGAACTTCGGATCGGATGACTTGGACCCGCCCGCATCGCTACGCGAAGCGTTGCGGGCGGGGACAGGGAGATTGGGAGCGGGGGAGACGGATGACGTGCCGCCAGCGTCATCCCACTCGATGATAAATCCGGAGCGCAGAAGGCTCTGCTGCTGCACGCTGATCCATTCGCCGTTGGCGCGGGGCCTTTCCACCACCAGACCAGCGGCAAAGAGCGCACCAACCGCCTTGGTTTCAGGCATGTCGGCCCGCTCACGCCAGCCGGGATTGCCGTTGCGCCAGCCGATCTTGCCCAGGGGCTCGCCGGAGAGCCAGCGGAAGTCCTTGGACTGCGCGGCGGCGTGGCCGCCGATCCAATACAGGTTGTCGGGAGCCTTTGTCGAGGCGCTCTCCTGGGCGCTGAGCGGCTGGAGGATCGTTTCCCGTGCCCAGCGTTCCTCCGACTCTGTGGTGAAGGTGGCAAGATGCCCGCCCATCGCCTCTGCCTTGGCCTTTGCCTCCTCCCAAGTGCATGGGGTGCTGCTGAGCTGGTAGCGGTGGCCGTTGAAGGAGTGGATGGCGGGGGAGACAGCCGATGCGCTGGCCTTGCTGAGATCGAGCACGTAAAAGGCCTTGGCTAGGGCGGTTGTTTGGGAGGTTTCCCAAGCGGCGAGAGTGCAACTTCCTTCTGTGTGGGTTTCGTCCGTAATGGTGCCGAGCACCTCGCCATTCACGCTGGCGGTGAGCGCCGGGCCGACGCAGCGGAATTCCATCTCATAATCCTCGCCCGGTTTCAATGGGCTGGTCAGCGTGAAGGCGCGCAGCAAGATGCCTTTGTTGGCTGACGAGTCGAAGCGTTGAATCGCGACGCTCTTGTCATCGACGACAGTGAGTGAGTAAAAGCCCCGACCATCACTACGGCTTCTGAGTTGCAGGCGCGCACCGCCGAATGTGGTCCGCACGCGCAGGGCGACATCGCTGCGCAGACTCTTGCCGCGATATACATAAGCTCCGCTGCCACCCGGCAGTCGGAGGCCTTCGGGCGTGAACTCGGCTCCTTGGCTGAGTGTCACGATGGAGGGATCGCGCAGCACGTCGATCCAGGCCTCCGCAGCGCCCGTCTTCCCGCGCAGATCCTTGCCCTGCTCATCCACGCCCAGCAGGCGCAGCGCCTCGGCCTCGGGCAGGCCGTCGAGGTTGATGACTTCGATGTCGCGGAGGTCGTCGGTGCCCGAAATGAAAACACTACCTGACGTTGCATATGCGCCACTCACCAGCTTGAGCACAGAATTCCCGGCACGAGCGATCAACCGGTTGCCCACTGTTGCAAACTCAAGAGTGATCTCCTGACCCGCCAGCAACGGAGATGGCAGAGGGCTTTCCAGCACGGTGGTTCCCGTGGCTTGTTGTCCCACAAAGCGTAGGCCAAGCATGCGATCATCCAGCAGCTTCAACTGGTAACGCTGGGATGAATCACTGCGCAACGTGATGCCGGAAACACCACCACCTTTGGCATCGCCTCCAATCACTTTGCGCATCACGCGTGCGCGGACGCCGACATTGGAAGCAGCCGTGATCATTTGAAGAAGCTTTCGCCCGTCGCCCTTGATCCACCCATCCTCCCACGTCACCCCACTGTCCGGCTTGCGCAGGCTGGCGGGCAGGTCCTCGGGCTTGGTGAAGAGCTTCACCCACTGACCGGGTGGGAACTTCGGATCGGAAGACTTGGTGACCGGGAGATTGGGAGCGGGGGAGACGGCAGCGTTGCCTGAGTCCAGAACCTCCAGCGTCTTGATCAGCACCGGCTTGGTCATTGGTTCGCCGACCGACACGCCAAACGTTCCTGATTTCAGCACGGCATCCGTCGCGGTGCCGAGCATCTGGCGGTCGAGACTGACGGTGAGTGTCGATCCTTCCGCCCGCAGTTCGATTTCGTGCTCGACACTCAGGTTGAAGCCCGGTGGCAGCGGGAATTCCCGCAGGACGGTGGATTGCCTCGCCACGTTATCCCAGCGCTGGAGCTTGAGCGTGGTTTGATGGGGGATGTCCAGTTTGTAGTGGCTGCCCTGTTTGTCGATGCGAGCCCGCATCCCTAGGCGCAGACCGTCTGCGGTGGCACGCAGCCGGAGCGCGCCGTCCGCTCGTTCTTGCCCGGCGTAAACCGTGATTCCGCTGGACATTCCTGTCAGCAAAAAGCCATCTGGAGTGATCTCTGCTTTATTGAAGAACTTAAGTTGAGCAGAGTCTGCCAAAGCATTCTGCCAAGACGCGGAGACCGGGAGATTGGGAGCGGGGGAGACGGCTCCACCGCCGAGATCGGCCACTTCGAGGCTCTCCACAATGGCACCTTGGCGTGCCTGGAGCACGGGGTAGCCCTGCGTGTGCTGCGTGTGCGGCTTTTCATAGAGCGTCTGGCCGTCCAGAATGAGGGTGAGCAGATGGTTGGCGTTGCGCAGCTCCATTGTGTGGGTGGCGGCACGGTCCAAGCCCCTGGGCAGCGGCACCGCTGCCAGCTCGGCATGGGAGGCCATGCCTGGCGAGTCGAGAGTGAGTGTGATGCTCGACTTACCGGCGGCGAAAGCTGCATAGTAACCACGCGCCTGCCCTTCTGCCTGCAGGGAGCGGCAGACGCCCAAGGTCAAATGAGGACTGTTACCGAGGCGGAAACGCGCACGCACAGCCTGGTCGCTAAAGATTGGAGGCGTGGTGGCACCGATCTTCCCGAGGTGAATCCCGATTGGCCCCGACACGGTGAGCCGGGCAGAGCCATCCTTCTCCCGCACCCACCCCTCGCGCTGGGTGCCGCCCTGCCACCACGCGGCCAAGGCGTCGGTCCATAGGGGGGACGCGGCAGCCGGGAGCGGCTGGAATTCGGCGGACTCGAACCAGGCACTCTCGGCGTAAATGCCCCAGTTGCCGCTCTCCGGGTTCTGATCATCCTCCGCCTCTGCCAAGACCTGCGCATTGACCAGCCCGATGAGCCGTGGGCCGACGATACGCAGTTCGATCACGACTGAGTCGCCAGCACGAAGTGGCTGCGGCAGCGATCCCTTGGCGAGAACGGTGGAAGGCATTCCGGGCATTGCCCGCTTGAGCAACAGTGTTTTCATGTCCGAATCAAACTGCCATGAGTAAAGTCTCCCGTCCGGCAAATGCCGGCCTTGCACTGCTGGCCCGATGACACCCTCATCCACGCGCACAGTGGCCCTCACGGCACCATCGACGGAGGTTTGGGGCGCACGGAGGCCCCAATTCGTGACGTGTAGCAGCCCATCCTTGAACTGCCGCTTACCAGGCTCGGACTTCTGCCATTCGCTTTGGGAAACTAGGGGCTTCCAGCCGGACTTGGGCAGAGCGGTGGCGGTGATGGGTGCAGGCGTGGCGGCTTTGGGTAGGGCGCTTGCTCCCGCAAGCGCCGCGTTGGATGTGGCGGGTGCTTTTTGAGGATTCGATGACGTAGAGCCGCTTGCGGCGGCTGGGGGACCAGCCGCCCTACCATCGCCAGCGTCGCGCAGGACGAAGAAGGCACCGAGGGCGATGACGACCGCTCCGGTGATGAGGCCGATGAAGAGAGGGGCGCGGGATTGGGGTGGGGCGCTTGGTCCTCCAAGCGCTGCCGAGGGGTGATTCGCTGTCGTGGGACTGCCCGCGGCGGCTGAGGGACCAGCCGCCCTACCTGCACCCACCAGCGGGATGCTGCTGACGTCTGTCTTCACCTCGCTGGCCTGCTGGTAGCGGTCGGAGGGATCGCTCTGCATGGCGCGGCTGACGACGGCGTCCCATTGGGTGGATACCTTGGCGCGCTGAGAGGGCGGCTTCCACACGCCGCGTGGGAGATGGCCGGTGATCATCTGGTAGATCATGACGCCGAGGGCGTAGATGTCGGCGCGGTGGTCGATGGGCGAGTTCGGGCTGAACTGCTCGGGCGCGGCGTAGTCGGGCGTGCCCATGCCGGTACCGGTCTGGGTGCGGAAGCTGCTCTCGACATCAAAGCGCTTGGCGAGGCCGAAGTCGGCCATCTTGATGCGGCCATCCCGCGTGAGCATGATGTTGCTGGGCTTGATGTCGCGGTGGACGATGCCGTGGTCGTGCGCGAACTGGAGCGCGTCACAAATTTGCGGCAGCAGGCTGAGCGCCATCTCCTGCGTCATCTGACCGCCGCGAATGACGTCCATCAGGTCCGCGCCATCGACCAGTTCCATGACGATGTAGAGGTAGTCCGGCCCCGCTTCACCGTAATCTATGACACTGACAATGTTTGGGTGATTGAGCTTCGCCATCGCCTGCGCCTCCCTCTCGAAGCGGGCCTCGAAGTCGTGGTCCTTCCCCAGATCACGGCGCATGATCTTGATGGCGACGGGGCGTTTCAGCCGCACCTGCATGCCTTTGTACACCGCGCCCATGCCGCCCTGGCCGAGGAAGCTTTCGACCGAGTAATTGCCATGCGGCAGCAGATTCGTCAGCTCCTCCGGCAGCGGGAGTTCGGGCGCGTCGTTGCGCGGCTGGGTGGACTGTGGGCGGGAAACGGCAATGGTGGCGTCCGAATCGACGAGCTGGGGCGGCAGGGTGACGGGCGGCACGGTTTCCAGACCGGCGTTGAGGAGATCCTTCGGGTCCAGCCCGCCTAGCTCGGCAGATGGCTGAGAGGGCGCGGTGGGATCATCGGGGCCGGGAGTGCTCATGAGAGATGGATAGGGAATTCAACCGGATGCTACAAGCCGGGAGGCGGGAGGTTACAGAAAAAGTTCAGCCAGAGACAGGATGGCCTACGGACCACACGGAATACTCGGAAAAAGAGCGGGGCACGATGCATGCCGCTTGTCCTGACTTTCCGTCTGTTTCGCGTTTTCCGTAGGAAGGCATGTTCATTCCTTGGTCTTTTCTTTCGGCTCAAACGCACCCGAGCAGCTCGGACAGCTCGCCTTTGATCTCGTCAGACGTAGGATCGGCCAGAGTGATGCTGACCTGCTGAAACAGGATCTCCCGCCAGCGCTGCCGGAGCCGAAAGACCTGGGTCTTCACCGCGCCCTCGCTGCTGCCAAGACGCGCGGCGATGCCCGCATAGTCCGGCACTTTTTCCTTGGTGAAACCGAGGCAGGGGCGCAGGGCGGAGAACAACTCGCGTTTGCCATCCGCGATGTGTTCCTGCTCCAGCACCTGAAGCGTGAACTCCAGCACGGTGAGCGCCCAGCGCCGCTGGTAGAGGCGGTCCGGCGTGAGATCGTCCACCGGCTCGGCGGCGTAGCGCTCCTCGGCCCATTTCGGATCGTAACTCGTGAGCTGCGGGCCGCCGCGACGCTCCGAGGACGCGCGGGCGTGCTCATTGTGCAGGTAGTTCCGCACGCAGGTGAGGAGGAAGGTGCGCAGCTTCCCTTTCGCCGGATCGGCGGCTGCGAGGATGTCTTTTTCCAGCAGTCGGGCGAAGAAACCCTGCGTGAGATCCTCCGCGTCATGCGGGCTGTGGCCGCTGCGGCGAATGAAGGCGTAGATCGGATACCAGTAGGCGTCACACAGCGTCGCAAGCGCCTCCGCCGCCTCGGCATCGAGCGCGCCATTCGCTCTCTCGACGAGAGTCCAGCGCGTGGTTTGGAAGGCGTGAGGCAGAGCTTGAGGTCGCATGCTCGAACAGATTCGTCATTCAAGCTTACAGGATGCGGGGCGCGAGGTTACGAGTTTTTCTCCTCGAAGGGAATCACGGGCGCTTCTGCGCGAAGAGCCAGTCCCAGAACTCGGGGTTGTCATACGTCGCGGTCCACGAGTCGTGACCGACGCCGGGATAGATCGTGAGTTTGACCGGTGCGCCGATCTTTTTGAGCGCGTCGTGGATCTTGTGGCTGTTTTCGACCGGGACAGCACCGTCCTTGTCGCCGTGGAAGATCCAGGCGGGCAGATGCTTGATGCGTTCTGCTGTCACCCAGCGCACACCGGCACCGCCGCAGATGGGCGCGATGGCTGCGTAGGTGTCTGGATACTCAAACGCGGTCTCCCACGTGCCAAAACCGCCCATGCTGAGGCCGGTGAGGTAAACGCGGCTCGTGTCGATGTGCTCGGTCTTGATGAGATGATCGGTGAGAGCCTTGATGCCATGCGGATTCCACAATTCCTTCGCCGGACACTGCAAGCTGGCGATGACCGCAGGAAATTTCTGCCCGGCGGCGATGAGTTTCGGCGGACCGTGGATTTTGACCTTTTCCAGATCGCTGCCGCGCTCGCCGGAACCATGCAGGAAGATGACGAGCGGCCATTTCTTCGCCGCATCGGCTTCATAGCCCTCCGGCTTGCTCAGCAGGTAGCGGTAGTTGACCTTGATGACGAAATCGCCGCTGTAGGAAGCGGGCGTTTGGGTGTCAGCGAGAGCGAAAGAGGCGGCGGCGAGAAGAAAGGCGATCGTTTTGACCATGCGATTCAAACGACGTGCCGCACGTCGCCTTACGATGGCCGCGATTTTCCTGTGCCGGGCAGGGCGCTGAGGAAGAAGTAGCGCGGGGAGCTGAGCAGGTCGCCCGTCTCGCGGATGGCCATGCAGAAGAGCAGCTCGTTGAGGCGCTCGTGGGCCTGGCCGTGGTTTTTGAGGTGTTCTTCCAGGAAGCGGCGGAGGCGCTTGTTGGCGTTGAGCTCGGTCGGCACGCTGCCGAGGTTCAGCAGCAAAAGGAGCAGCAGGACGCCGGCGGCGATGAAGATGGCGTTGCGTGGCATGAGCACTTTGAAGAGCGTCATGCCGGTGATCACCAGCACGGCCAGCGTGGGCAGGTAGCGGCTCATGCGGATGCAGCTTTGCCGCCATTTCAGCTCGCCGAGGCTGTCGCCTGTTTGCAGGGCATGCGCCGCCTCGTGTAGGGCGATGGACCACGCGGTGAGGGTGGTGCCACGGGCCACATCGCTGCGCAGGAACAGGCGGCGGCGGGCGGGATCGAAGTAGTTGGTGATGAGGGCGTTGTGCTCGACGATCTGCACATCCTCGATGCCCTCGGATTTGAGGAACACGAGGGCGATCTCGCCGCCGGTGTGCGCGGTGGGGGCGTTCACTCGGGAGCCTTTGAGCATCATACCCGCATGCCGCGCCTGCGCCCAGCGGACGAGGGCAAGACCGGCGAAGAGAGCGACACCAATGAGCAGAAACGGCATGCGCGGACACTGACAGCCAATCGAGTGACAGGCAAATCGTGTGTGCGGTGTTCTTGCAGGAGGCGTGGCCGCATGATTGGATGGCCGTATGATCCGTTTCGCCACTCTACTTGCCGTTTGTCTCATGAACACCGCCGTTCTGGCTGAAGAAGTCCTTGGCCAGGGCGAGTTCCGCTATCGCGTGGTTCCAAACTGGGGTCGCGAGGCTTTGGCGCAGGTGAATGTGAAAAATGGCCACGCGGTGGTCATCGACTCTCAAGGCAGGCTATTGTTCCTCACCGATGATGCGCGGAACAACGTGATCATTCTCGACTCGAAGTCCGGTGCGTTGATCAAGCACTGGACGGCCCGCATGCCAGGAGCGCACGGAATGAGCCTGGTGAAGGAAGGTGGGCGCGAGGTGCTGTTCATCACCGACACGCAACTGCATGAGGTGCGCAAGCTGACGCTCGATGGCGAGGAACTGGCGGTGTTCCCCTGGCCTGAAAAAGCGAAGCTGCATGCGGATGCGAAGGAATATAGGCCCTCGAAGACGATTCACTTTCCGAATGGCGAGTTCGCGGTCTTCGATGGCTATGGGAAGGATTACATCTTCCACTACAAAGTCGATGGATCGCTGCTTCGCGCCTGGGGTGGCAACATGGGCGATCCAAAAGACCAATTGAAGCACTGGGGGCCGCATGGAGGTGCGTTTGATGATCGCGACGGCACGCCGTGTGTGGTTATCGGCATGAGCGACCAGCAGGAAATCCGCCGCTTCACGCCGGAGGGCCGGCTCATCGATCAGAGGCCGTTTCCCGGCGGGAATCCGCGCGACATCGTGCTTTTCGGCCAGCACACGATCATCCCGCATCTCGGGGACAACTGGCCGAAGGACAAGAACGCGCCGGGATTCATCTCCATCGTCGATTCGCAGTGGAAGGTCGTCTCGAACATCGGCGGCCCGCCTGCCGTGTATGAAAACGGCGTGCTGCAGCCGATGAAGAGCGACGGGAAAACCTTCATTCATCCGCATGGCGTGGTGGTGGATGCGGATGGGAACCTGTATGTGGCCCAGTTTGCTTCGCCTGCGGCTCCCTTGCTGAAGCTGGAGCGGCTCAAGTGAGCGCAACTTTTGGGTCCGAGGACAGTTTTAATGAGGAGATGAAAACCGAGCCCAGCTATGAAGTTGCCAAACCTGCGCAGCAGCGGAACATGCCCGCCATGCGCCCTCTGGCCTTGTTTTTAGCCCTCGTCACGACTGCTGTTGCTCAGCCGGAAGACACCAAGCCACCGCCGCCGAAACCGGGCGAAGGTCCGCCGCAACGCGATGGCGAGCGCCGCGGGCCGCCGGGGATGATGCCAGGCATGGGAGGGAAGCCGTCGCGAGGATTCGATGGTTTTGAAAAGCTGTCCGAGGCGGAGCGTGGCAAGGTGCGCGCGGCCTTTGAAAAAGCCTGGCAGCGGCCTGAGGTCATCGCATCGCGCGACGAGGCGATGAAGGCGAATGAGGAACTGCGCAACACGCTGCACAAGGCGCTCAAAGAAATTGATCCCGAGGTCGTGGGTATTTTGGAAAAGATCAAGCCGCCGTTCCCGATGGACCAGCGTGGTCTGCCGGAGATGCCGAAGCCGGATTCGCCAGAATTCGGGCGCATGGCGGCGATCCGTCTGGGGGCTGAGATGATGTCCGTGTCCAAACCGGAACGCCGTGAGGAAACGCGGCGCTTTCACGACCGACTCATGCAGCTCCCGCGTGTGAAAGAGGCGCTCGAGAAGCTGGAGCAACTACCGCCGGATCAACGCATGGCTGCTTTCCAGCGTTTGCGTGATGTTTACCGCGAGGTTGCTGGCGAGGAGTTTAAAAAGGCGCGTGAAAAATTCGACGGCAAGGAGGGTGGAAGCGGTGGCTTCCGCCGACCGCCCACGGAAGGTGGCAATCCTCCCGAAACTGAGAAGAAGTGATCCCCTGGCTTTTTTCCCATGCGTTACCTCACACTTTTTCTGATCATCTGTGCGAGCGCCCTGGCTGGCGACATTCGTGTGAGAGGTTCCGTGGTCGGTCAGGTGGAAAACAGCGGCAAGGTGCGCCTGAACGGCAGCATCGTCGGTGAGTTTGAGAAGAACGGCAACATTCGCGTCAACGGCAGCATTGAGGGCCAGATCGAGAGCGGCGGACGCATTCGCAAAGGTGGCAGTCTCGTCGGAGAGGTGGAATCCAATGGTGATGTGCGCAAAAGCGGCAGCATCATCGGAAAAATCGAGGCGAACGGAGATGTCCGCGAGCGCGGCAGCATCATCGGTCGTGCCGAGGGCATGACGAAGGAACAGGCGGCAGCGCTCTTCTTCTTCGAGTTCTTCGAGGTGCGCTAAAGTAGGCCGGTTTTTGTGCAACTGGATCAGGAGAGCAGTTGCGGCGCAACTGCCCAACTTTAATCCCCGCCGCCCGCGACCTTCGACGAGTTGCCAAAGGCGTCTTTGACAGCAGCAATCGCATAGTCGCGATTGAGCTTGGTGATCCAGCGGACGCTGATTTCTTTCGGGCAGGCGGCTTCGCACTCATATTGGTTGGTGCAGTTGCCGAAGCCTTCTTTGTCCATCTGGCGGACCATGCCGAGCGTGCGGCGGTCTTTCTCAGGCTGGCCTTGGGGCAGTGAATTGAGCTGGCCGGCCTTGGCGGAGACGAAGAGCATGGCGCTGGCGTTTTTGCACGCGGCCACGCAGGCTCCGCAGCCGATGCACTCGGCGGCATCCATCGCGGCATCGGCGACTTCTTTGCCGATGGGCAGGGCGTTCGCATCCTGCGGCGCACCCGTACGCACCGTGACGAAACCACCGGCCTGCTGGATGCGGTCAAACGCCCCACGGTCAATCATGAGGTCTTTGAGCACCGGGAAAGCGCGTGCGCGGAAGGGCTCGATCCAGATCGTGTCGCCGGTTTGGAACTTGCGCATGTGAAGCTGGCAGGTCGTGGTGGCCTTGGCCGGACCGTGCGGCACGCCGTTAATCTGCATGGAGCAGGCGCCACAGATGCCTTCGCGGCAGTCGTGATCGAAGGCCACGGGATCCTGGCCTTTCGAAATGAGGCGCTCGTTGATGATGTCCATCATCTCCAAAAATGAGGCATGATCGGGAATGTCAGGCGCGTCGATGTCTTGGAAATGGCCGGGTTGCGAGCCGTTCTGACGCCAGACTTTGAGGTGCAGATTGAGTTGGGACATGGGAGAGCGGGTGAGGATTTGAAAAAGGTTCAGGCGGCGAGCACCAGGTCGATTTCCTGGCTGATTTGCTCCAGGTTGAGGTGAATCCAGCGCGTGTCGCCCACATAGTGGCCGAGCGCCTCGTCTGCACGGGCCTGGAGCTGCAAGGAGGTGAAGTAACGCTGCTGAGCGAGGGCGAGAATGTCCGCCTGATCGTTGGGCGAGAAGCGGGAGAGTTTGGAGACCGCGAGATCGAGCGGGCAGAAGACCAGAAGGTGAATCAGACGCTTTTCGTTGCCGATGCCCTCCCACTCGACACAGGATTCGCGATGATCAGGGTGCAGCAGCGCGAAGGTGTCGTTGTAAGTCGGGTCCAGGTAGATGGAAGATTGCTCCCCGGTCTCGCGGAGGTAGCTGATGATCAGCTCTTGATAGGGCAGCAACAGACGGCGTGAGAACGTCGCGTCAACGTCATCTGTGTAACGGGTGCCGCAGTGGTAATGAACCGCCATTCCACCGGCGAGAAACATCTCCACAGCCTCGCCTTGATAACCGCTTTCACGGATGATGGCGTCGATGCGGTCCAGCATCACGCTCATGGCCTGGGTCAGCTCTGGATGCAGGCTATGCATGTCCCAACCTCCTTTTGAGCATGCTGGAAAAACGCAGGCAGTCGAAGTGCAGTGAGCGGGCCAGTGATTCGAAGGTGGCGGGGATGCCGTCGAGCAGTTGTCTGGCGGCATCGCTCAGGCTTTGTTTGTGTCCAAACCAGTCCACGCCTGCGAGAAACAGGCACACAGCGGCCATTTCACGCTTTTCCACCTGATCAAACCGCGTCCACGCTTTAATGTTGAATTCGCCGCGCTGGGCAGCGCAGAAACTCAGCAGTTCGGACTCGGATTCGCGGGTCATTTCGGCGTGAAACGATTATTTGTAGCTGCGGACGGCGAGGTGGACTTCTTCAAAGGCCAGCGGCTCTTTGTTGAGCGTGGGTTTGCCGAGGTCGCCGGTGTATTCCCAAGCGGCGGCGTAGCTGAAGTTTTCGTCATCGCGTTTCGCCTCGCCATCGGGGTATTGATGCTCACTGCGGAAGTGGCCGCCGCAGCTCTCCTCGCGATGCAGGGCGTCTAGGCAGAGGAGTTCGCCGAACTCCATGAAGTCGGCCACGCGTCCGGCTTTTTCGAGCTCGGGATTGGTGAAGTCGCCACTGCCGGGAACGGTGACATTTTGCCAAAATTCTTCACGCAGTTCGGGGATGCGTTTGATGGCCTCGGTAAGGCCGGCTTTGTCGCGCGCCATGCCGCACTTGTCCCAGACGAGAAGGCCCAGTTCGCGATGGAAGCTGTCCACGCTGCGCTTGCCTTTGATGTTAAGGAAGCGTTTCGTTTGAGCGGTGCAGTCGGCGACGGCTTTCTTGAACTCGGGATGCTCGGTGGTCACGCTGCCGGGCTTTTGATGAACGAGGTAGTTCGCGATGGTCGTCGGAATGACGAAATAGCCATCTGCGAGACCCTGCATGAGCGCTGAGGCACCGAGGCGGTTCGCGCCGTGGTCGGAGAAGTTCGCCTCGCCGAGCACATGAAGACCGGGGAGGTTGCTCATCAAGTTGTAGTCCACCCAGAGGCCGCCCATCGTGTAATGCACGGCAGGGTAGATGCGCATGGGCTGCTTGTAGCCGTTTTCGCCAGTGATCTTCTCGTACATTTCGAAAAGATTGCCGTAGCGTTCGGCGATGGTCTTCTGGCCGAACTGGCCGATGGCTTCCGCGAAGTCGAGATAGACACCGCGACCGCCAGGGCCAACGCCGCGTCCGTCGTCGCAGGCTTCCTTCGCGGCGCGGGAGGAAATGTCACGCGGAGCGAGGTTGCCGAAGCTCGGATACTTGCGCTCCAGGTAGTAATCGCGGTCCTCTTCGGGGATTTGGTGGGCCGGCTTGCCGCAGTCTTCTTTCTTCTTCGGCACCCACACTCGGCCGTCGTTGCGGAGCGACTCGGACATGAGCGTGAGCTTGCTCTGATAGTCACCGCTGACCGGGATGCAGGTCGGATGAATCTGCGTGTAGCACGGATTGGCAAAGAACGCGCCCTTGCGATGCGCACGCCACGTCGCGGTGACATTGCAGCCCATCGCGTTCGTGGAGAGATAAAAAACGTTGCCGTAACCACCCGTGCAAAGCAGTACCGCGTCGCCTGCATGCGATTCGATTTTGCCCGTGACGAGGTCGCGCGTCACAATGCCCTTCGCGTGTCCGTCCACGGTCACGACATCGAGCATCTCCGTGCGCGGAAACATCTGCACGCCACCAGCGGCGATCTCCTTGTTCAAAGCGGAATAAGCGCCGAGCAGGAGCTGCTGACCGGTCTGGCCGCGTGCGTAAAACGTGCGGCTCACCTGAGCGCCACCGAAGCTGCGATTCGCCAGCATGCCGCCGTATTCACGAGCGAAAGGAACACCCTGCGCCACGCATTGGTCGATGATGTTCACGCTGACTTCGGCCAGACGATGCACGTTCGACTCGCGAGCGCGGAAGTCGCCGCCTTTGACCGTGTCATAGAAAAGACGATGCACGCTGTCGCCATCGTTTTGATAATTCTTCGCCGCATTGATGCCGCCCTGCGCCGCGATGGAGTGCGCACGACGGGCGCTGTCCTGGAAGCAGAAACATTTCACCTTGTAGCCCAGCTCTGAGAGTGTTGCTGCCGCTGAGGAACCGGCCAGGCCGCTGCCCACGACGAGCACGGTGAACTTGCGCTTGTTCTTCGGATTGATGAGCTTCGAGTCCTGCTTGTGCTTGGACCACTTCATGGCCATCGGGCCGGAGGGAATGTGAGAATCGAGAGGCATGGCGTGAAAATGTCGAATGACGAATGCGGAATGACGAATGGCTCAGCGCCCGTAACCGAAAAGCCAGATGGCGAGGACGATGGAGCAGTTGCCGGCGAGGATCAGGCCGGCGAAGGCGTAACCGGCTTTCTTGAAGAGAGGTTCGGTCTTGTCTGTGCTGATACCGAGCGTCTGGAAGAGGCTGCTGAAGCCGTGGCTGAGGTGGCTGGAGAGCAGCAGCATCGCGATGATGTAAAAAATAGACGCCGGAGCCCAGGAGAAGCCCGCGATGACCATGCGATACACATCCTGCACCGTTTCGCCGTGCAATACGGTCTTGTAGGTGTCGTAATCATTCCCGACGCGCACCGTGAAGTGCAGCAGGTGATAAATGATGAAGGCCAGAATGGTCAGACCGCTCCAGATCATGATGTGGGAGGACTTGCTGCTCACCTGCGCCTTCTGCATGCCGTATTTGTCATTGCGGGCAGCCCTGTTGGCTTTGGTGAGGGAAATGGTGGCGACAATGTGAACCACCACTGCGGCGAGCAGGCCGATGCGCGCGATCCACACGCCGCCGCCGTGCAGGGCGGTCTGGAGCAGGTGGCCGTACTCATTGATGGCGTCTTTTCCGGCAAAGATCAGCAGATTGCCGATCATGTGGCCGAGCACGAAGCCCAGCAGCACGAGGCCCGTCAGGGCCACCAGAATCTTCTTGCCGATGGAGGAGGCGTAAAATCGCGAAAGGGAGTCAAAAACAGCGCTCATGTGGGGAGGAATCCATCATGGAGATACGCCAACACCGTGCAAGCAGCGCGAAGTTTTTTTTGCTCAAACACGCTCAGCATCAACCATCACTTCAGGGCGTGAAGCACGCCTGCTTCTGCTTCCAGGCCGCAACGGCCCTGCCGCTTTCCTTAGCAGCATGGTGCTCGATTTGCGATTCAAAGGTCTTCTTGCCCAGCGGCGCGAGAAGTTTGCTGACGAAGAGGCGGAAGGGATGCTTGTCTTTGTAGCCATCCTGAATGGGCAGCCGGCCATGTTGCCAGAGGTCCACGAGCAGGATGTTGAAAAACAACTGCTCCATGGCGGTCTTTTGATCCAGCGCATGGCTGTACCGGTCCTCACGCAGCAGCACCCGGTGGAAGCCCGGCACATCCTCCCCGCGATTCATCGTGAGCACGGCGCTGAAAAAGCTGCGCTCGCCGTCATAGTAGTCAGGTACCATGCCGCGGTCGTCTTTCTCGGAATAACGGCGCCCTTCTTTCTTGTCATGACCCGTGTGCGGGAAGGAAAGCGTCTCGCCGCGCACGGCCTTGGCATCCTGATAGTCGATCTGGAGCATCTGACGGGCCTTAAGGACGCCTGCGCCCAGGAAGGGATCAGGGATTTGATCTTGCGGGGATTTGCCGTCATTGGCGTGCGTGTGGCTGCGGTCAGCGCTGTGGATCATGGCGGTGTACACGGCCTCGGCCTTCTTCCAGGTGTTCCATTCGGAGGCCGGGATGCTTTTGCGATGGTAGGCGAGCCAGTGCGCTGCCGCGGCCGCAGCCTGCGGGGTGGCGGAGGAGGTGCCGCCGCCGTCGATGTCGATCGTGTCGGGACGGGTGGTGTCATGGGTTTTTCCGGTGACAAGCCAGGGGATGGCAGGCGCGTAGGCGCTGATGGGATTGGCACGAAGTTCGTTGCGGCGGCGGACCTGCGAGCTGTCGGTTTTTGCCCGCTCACGACAAAGCCAGCCGTCGAAAAGCGAGCGACGTACCTCGTCGGCTCCGTAGCTGCCGCGCAGGCTGAAGATCGGATTCACCCGCCAGAAATTGGGCAGGTAGCGGCGCCAATCGGTCGTGGCGTAGCTTTTCCCCGCCGCAGTGACGCCCGCCACACCTACCACGCGGCGGAAGGCGGCGGGATAAACCGTGTGCGAGGGCGGCGGGAGGGAGAGGAGTCCTGTCATGCTCAGCCGGTTGAGCAGCCCCGGCAGGATGTGCGGCGCGAAGTAATCCCCCGTGGCCGCAAACATGGCGGTGCCGCGACCGTAGGCCGCATTGACCGCGTCCGCCCACATCTGAGAGGGGCTGCCGCCATGGCTCATGGATAGCACGTCGCAACGCTGCACGCGGCTGGCGTAGTCGATGCCGAGGGCAAAATTGGCCGTGGAAAGCGAGAGCATCTCCGGCGCGACACGCACTGGGATGATCCGCGCGTCCGGCGCGGCACCGATTTCTACTTCACCAGCAGAAACACGAGGGTCATTGAAACGCACCTTGCGTCCGGCGAGGATGCCAACCGCTCCGGTGCCATGAGAGCCGAGCGACTCGCCTGGCTTGGTGCGTCCTATGGCGCAGGCATCATGGCAGATGTCGTATCTCGGGCGCAGTTCCTGCAGAACGTCGCCAGCGGCTTCATCCTCGAACTGCACGGGCATCGCGGCGTGGCGGGCGTCGAAGCCGTTGTCGAGGATGCCGATGCGGATGCGTCTTTCCTCATCCCCAGGCTGCCGACGTACGGCTTCGCGGGCCTGGGCGAGCTGGGAATAGGCCTCTCCCAGATGCCAGACAGGGTCGTAAAGGCCATCTTTTTTGACTGAGGGCCATTCGTGAGCAGGTAACTCGCCAAGCCGCACTTCAGGGACACCACGGGAACGTGGAGAAGAAGGCTCCAAGGGCTTGTCCACCCAGGCGTAATCATCTTTGAAGACGAGGGAGGGCTCGATAAGCTGCGGGTACGCACCAATGGTTTCGCGGGAGGCTTCGGCGATCTCGACGGCCACCCGCTTCACAGCAGACCATGGGGTGATCTCTCCCCATCCCGCCTTGGGTATGTCGAGATCATCATCCGGTCTGAAAGCGAGGTACCACTGGGCTTGGACGCCATCCTTTGAGTCAGGAGCCTCGATGACGTGCTTGAAGCGCCAGCCGTGGTGGCTGCGTGTGAGCAGCCTGCATTGTTTTTCCGCCTCCGAGGGCACCTTTCCCGGCACACGCACAAAAAGCCGGTGCTCCATGTTGATGGACCTTTTGATCAAGGAGCAGCAGCAAAGCATGGCTGCCACGAGTGTCAGGAGGAGGCTGGGGAGGCGGGCGGTCAGGCGGCTCATGTGCTTAGAAAGGAAAAAGGTGCTGGCTTAAAGCGGAAGCTGTTTGCGGGCAGTGGCGATGTCGTCGTTCCAGACCCACAGCCGGTTGGGCGGCTCCACCTCCCAGAAACCATGCAGCCCCACCTCTTTCCATTTCGCGCCGGTGGCATCAATGCAGACACGCTGAAAAGCCCCAGTGCAGAGCGTTTTGGCGGTCACGGCGGCTGATGTGGCTGTTTTCGCCTTGTAGGGCATGCCCAGCTTCACGCACATGCGGAACTCGTAGCCGAGCAGGTAATTGGCCCCGTAGTGCTTCCACACCCCGCGTTTTTTCTTCCACGCCAGTCTTGCGGCTTTCAGTGCCAGATCGAAGTCCGCGCGTGTTGAAGGCAGTGAGCCATGGATCGGGAAAAACGCGGCCCAGCCCTCCTCGACCATCTGAAGATTGAAGGTGCGGCGGTCAGGATCGTTCTTGGGCGGCAACTTTTCCTTTTTCGTGTCATACCATGGCGTCAGGTAAGCCAGCATGCGTCCATACGAATCGATGACCTCGCCAGCGGGCAGCACGCCGAGACCGCGCTTTTTCTGCGTGACAGCGTTCACCAGCCGCTTTGCCAGCATCCGCTCAAAGGCGTCATGCGCCCGGTTCGCGCCGTCGATCTGCTCCTGTCCGGCGTTCTTGGTCAGACGCTTGAGGAGGTAATCGCGCAGCTTCTTGGGCAGATGTGCATCAAAGTCGCCGTTTTCCAGCCGATTGCGGCAGGTGTCCAGCTTGCTCTGCGCGGCCTTTGCCGAACTGGCGCTCGGGTAATGGCTCTCCGGCGTGTCGCAGGACACCAGCCGGATGGCCTGACTCACATGCAGCGTGTCTCCATCCGAGGCTGCCTTGCCATCAGCGGCAGGCAGCAGTTTTTTCGACGAGGATTTGCGGGCAGATTGCCCGCCCGGCCATGGTTTGGTATGTTGGCTCATAGGAAATGAATTTGTGCTGAATCCATCGCCTTATAAGCATTTCACCTGAATTTAGGAAGGCCATTTTGTTTAAATTATCGGCACATGCCTGATTATGAATGGTTATTTAGCCGTATTCACCGCCTCTACATTCACTCGGCAGCTCGCGCTTCTGCCACGGTCATCCAGTACTTGCACCGTCCATTTGCCCGGCGATGCAGGCCACATCAGCGGCTCCGCAGGTGACGACACACCGAGAAACTGCGCTCCGGCGAACCAATAGACCTTCTTCACGCCCGGCGCGGCCTCACTGCTCAGCGGGATCGACTTCTGGTTCTCGCGGATCGAGTACACGAGTGATTCACGCGGCGAGGTGATGCGCGGCGCGTTTCCAGAGTCCATCAGCACGAGTTTCGCATCCGTTTCAAACGCGGGAGGCTCACGACGTGGCAATCCGGCCTGACGAAACAGCGCCAGCATGTCCGGCGGCCAGCATTCGTAGATCTCACGCTTCAAACCGGGCCGCCCGTCATCGCAGCGCGTTCGCAGGCCGCTCGTTGTATCCGTGAAGACCTCTTGATGAATCAGGCAAGGCTGGATCGGCGACACGCCGGGAATGAAACCGCAGCGCGTGTGATGCCGGCACAGCGGCGTCGGCAATTGTCCCGAAACCGCACACACCTCGATCTCCCGCAGCCCGGCGGGAATCGGCGTTTTCTTCCACGGCAAGTTCAGCCGCTGAAACGTCTCAAACAGCAGCGGAGCGGCACATTCACGCGCCACAAAGGCCGGATTCGGCTTCCCACTGAAATTGCCGATCCACACCACCAGCACATACTCGCCACGAATTCCCGCCGCCCAGGCATCGCGGAAGCCGTGCGAGGTGCCCGTCTTCCAACTCACCGCCGGATCATCCGCGCCCAGCTCCACATCCGGCTGCCGCAGCATCTCACGCACCAGCCAGCAAGCCTCCGGCGTCAGCAGCGGCCGCATTTCGGTCGAATCGGCCGCATTCTTGCTGAAACGCAGTCGTTGCGGCCCTTTACCACCATTCGCCAACATCACATACAGCGACGCCAACTCCTCCATGCTCACCTCCGCACCGCCCAGCGGTAGCGCGAGGCCATAATGCGCTGCCGGTTTCGGAAACGCCACGCCCGCACGTCGCAGCAGTGTGTACAGACCCGGTGGAGCGAGTTGCTGTGCCAGCGTGACCGCCGGGATGTTGCGGCTGCGAAACAGCGCCTCCGCTGCTGTGATAGGCCCTGCGAATCCACGATCAAAGTTCTCCGGATTGTAGCTGCCAAAGCTCGCCTTCATGTCACTCACTAGGCTGCGCGGATGAATCAGCCCCTGATCCAATGCCATCGCATAGATGAACGGCTTCAACGCCGATCCCGGCGAGCGCCGCGCTGTGATGCCATCGACCTGCCCGTGAATATCACTGCTCAAGAACCGCGCCGAGCCCGCATACGCCAGCACCTCGCGTGTCGGCGCATGCACCAGCAGCGCACAGGCATTCTCGATGCCCACCTCGCGCTTCCGGCTGATGTAATCCGCCAGCGACCGCTCCACGATCCGTTGTTGATTCGCATCCACCGTCGATTGCACCCGCGACTCCGGCTTCAACAGCCGCCGCGCCAGATGCGGAGCCTCGCGCGGCGGCTCCACCGGTGCGCGCAGAGTGAACGCCTCATCCAGCGGATCACTCCGCACCTCGCGCTCCTGCTGCAGTTCACGAATCAACCGCACCTGCGCCGCCGCAAGATGCGCGTTGTCCGCATCCGCACGCGGCCTCCGCCGTGCCGGACTTTGCGGCAGCACACTCAGCGTCACCGCCTCACGCAGCGAAAGCTCGCTCGCCTGCTTCCCGCACCACAAGATGCTCGCCGCGCCCACACCTTCCACATTCCCGCCGTAGGGCGCGAGGTTCAGATACGCCTCCAAGATTTCATCCTTTGAATGATGCCGCTCCAACTGCAACGCGCGAAAAATCTGCTCGCACTTGCCCATCAGCGACCGCGTGTGCAGTCCGAACCGCAACCGCGCCAACTGCATCGTTACCGTCGAGCCACCACCGAGCCTCTGACCACCCACAAGGCCAACCATGCCGCGCATCAACGAAACGGGATTCACCCCCGGATGCCAGCGAAACCACCGGTCCTCATGCGTCAGCGTCGCCTCGATCACATCCGCATGAATTTCCGCCAGCGGCGTCTTCAACCGATACCGCCCATCCCCCGCCAGTGTGAGATGCATCACCGCTCCCTCGCGATCCAGCATCACCCGCGACCATGTCACGCCCTCAGGATACAACTCGCAACGCGGCAGCAGCAGCCACGTGATGCACGTGACCAGAAACAAGCACACCAGAACTCTCAGCCATCGCTTCATGGAGCCGGAATCACATCCATCGTGCCGCCGAGCGATCTGCCTTTGGTCGCACGGTCATACATCGACTCCGCGAAGACGGGCGGGATGATGAACTTGCCGGCGCAGACGGGTTTGATGCGGTATTCGAAGGTTTTCATCTCGCCGGTGGCGAGACGGAGGAAGAAGGCGTTGCGATCTTCACGGACTTCGGTGAAATCGGCTCCGGGCATGGTTCCAGCGCCTGGTTTGAGGTTGTCAGGCTCGATTTCGAAGCCGCCGGGCATCAGATCGAGCAGGGCGACATCGTCAATGCCTCGCCCGCTGGTGTTACGCACGCGGATGCGCACTGTGGCACTTTGACCGGTGTGGAGTTGAGCGATGGGTTTGCCATCGGGGCCGATCAAATCGCGAATGACTTCCAATCCATCGGCGACAGCAGCTTGCGGCGGCGCTTTGTCGAAACCGGCTTCGATGACTTGATAAAACGCGCCGAGGTCAGGTGCGCCGTCGGGCTTGGTGAGGTGGAAGCGCAGCGCGGAGGCGTTTTCGGCGAACTTGGCGGTCAGGATGCCGCCAGACTCGGCGGTGAGCGGTTGTGGCTCGGCATTGCCGGGCAGCGTGGACATGATGCTCACTTTGAGGCCGCCGTTCTTGGCGAGCGCGGAGTAGTTTTTCAGCGCGAGGATGGTGCAGGCGCTGGTGATGGTGTTGAACTGGCCGCGCGAGATGGGATCGGTGATGACAGAGAGCTGCTCGTAGTTCAGCGCGGAGGCGAGTTCGGGGAAATGGCGGCAGAGCAGGGCAAAGGCGAGCGCGTTGCGCACCTGCGGATCGGCGTGATAACCGCCATTCCAGCGCGGCGGCGGTTTGCGGCCGGCGCTTTGATAGGTCTGCATGATGGCGCGGCCTTCCTCGGGCTTTTGCAGCAGCGCATACGTTGCGCCGATGTAAGCGGCGGTGACATCGTGCTGCCAATCGACCTTCAGTTTGTCCTGCAAGGTGTCGCGCAGATTGAGAAGCTGCGGCGTGGTGACCTCGCCATGGCGCGTGAGCAGGTAAATCGCCGCCGCTTGCAGCCAGGCTTCATCGAGCGTGGTGATCTTCGCGCGCGCCATGTCTTTGAGATGCTTGCGCGCACCGACGAGCAAGTCTTCCGGCACGGCGAAGCCCGCATCGCGTGCCTCAGTGAGGAAGCTGGTGACATAGATGCTCAGGAAGTCGAGCGATCCATCCACACTGGCGCTCCAATAGCCAAAACCGCCGTTGCTGTTCTGGCGCTCGTTGAGTAACGAGAACGCATCGTCGAGTTGTTCGACGGCCTCGGCGCGCTTGAAGCCGAAATCGGCCTCATCAGCCAGCAGCAGGCGTGACATGGCACGGCTGGTGATTTGTTCCGAGCAGCCGTGCGGATAATCGCGCAAGTAAGCATCCAGGCCGCGTGCGAGGCCGAGTGGAAGCACGGAGACGGTGGCTTCGCGTTTGGCAAAATGCGGATACATCTGGCGCGAGACTTTCAAATTCTGATTCGCCAACCGGAACCAGCCGCTTTGCACCTCCGTCATGTAAGGCGATGCGGGACGCACACTCAGTGTCGCACGGCGCTCAATGCTCTGGTCGCCGCCATCGGCGCGGAAGGTCATTTCGGCGCCTCCGGGCATGTTTTTGGCCCGCAAACGATAGCGCGTGGTCGCTTCGCGGCCTGGGGCCACTTGCAGCGTGGCGGGCGCGGCTTCGACGACTTCGAGATGCTCGCTGGAAGTGAGCGAAAGCGCGATTTGATCGCCCGCATCGAGATTGTTGGCCACGGTAAGGCTCACGGTGAATTCATCGCCCGGCGCGGCAAAGACAGGCACGTTCGGCGTGAGCACAAAAGGACCGCGCACGGTGCTTTGGATTTCACTTTGGCCGATTTTCTCTGCGGCGACGGACACGGCCATGATCTTGAGGCTGCCAGCGAAGTAATCCGGCACCTGATAAGTCACTTCGCGGCGATCCGGGCCGGAATCGATCACACCGGACCAAAACACGACCGGCGGCTCACGGCGGCGCTTGAAGGGATTGAGATGCAGCTTCGGCGGCTCGTCCTCGTCGCCGCCGAAGGCGCTGGATTTCGTGATGAAGCGGAACTCTGGCATGATCATGTCGAGAAGCTGCTCCGTGCCGACTTCGAGCGCGCGTTTGCGGAAGAAATGCGGCAGCGGCTCCGGCAGCTTGTAGCGCGTGATCTGGTGGATGCCTTCATCGACGGCATACACGACGATGCGCGAAGCTTCAGGGCTGCGATGACCGATTGTCAGCACCTCGCCCGGCTTGACGATCTTCGGCGCGTCGAGTTCCACCGTCATGCGGCGGCGGTCGGGATTCGCGGTGAAGGGCGCGACGGCGTAGCTGAGCGGACTGATGAAAACTTCCGGCGAGTCCAATGCGCGGACAAACGCGGCATTCACATACGCCGTGCCTTCCTGGCCCGGCGGCAGCGTGATGTGCTGTACGCTGCTCGTGGTGGTGCTGGCGAACCACTGCCAGGCCAGCACCTTCTCACGCTCAATGGTGATGAGGCCCGCGCCGGTGTAGGGAGCCTTCAAACTCAGCTCGATGCTTTCGCCATCGTTCCAGGTGTCGCGTGCGAGTTTCATTTCCAGCTCAGCCTCGCGTTCCAGGCTGCGATCTGCATCGCCTTTGCCCACCACGCTGAAGGGACAGGCGCAAACGACGCGGTTTTCGCCATCGCGCACTTCGAGCCGGAATTCGCCCGCTTCTTTCGTTGGCAGCGCAAAGTCGGCACCAGCCTCCGTGAGCGCCAGCGGGCCTTCCGAGGCCGTTTCTTCGCGTGCGGTCGAGACATAAGCATAGTTGCCGCTTTCCTGCTTCGTGAGCACGGACACATGACGGATGCGAATCACGCGCCAGCTCACTTGCGCGACTGCCACCGGCTTCAAGGCCATATCGACTGCGAGCAGCTTCACATTGCGCGCGCTGTCCTTGCCGATGTAGCCGAGATCACCATCCGCTTTGTAGCCCACGACATGCGCGAAGGGCGAGACGAGCGCTGACAGTCCGCCGCGCACACTGCGACCGCCATCGGCTTCAAAAGCCTCGACGAGCAGGTTCATGCGGAAGCAGGTGTTGCCGAAGCGTTCGAGGTTCAAATCGACATCGGCATGGCCTTCCGCATCGGTTTTGGTCTCGCCGAGTTCGATGGTCTTGCCTGCGACGTTCTTCGATTCATCGCGCAGACGATTGTGGAAAGTGAAACCGGGATGCTGTTCGAAAAAGAAGTCCGCGGGCGACAAATCCATCTTCGACACGATGCGGCGGCCTTCTGCAGGAAAACCAAAAAGCGTCTGCAAGTTCGCCTTCACCTTCAAATCACCTGGCTGCACCCAGCCCGCACCCGCTGGCTTGCTCAGCTCGGTGGCGAGCTTCATGCGGTCCGGCTGGAAGTCCTCCACGCGGAAGACGGTGCGGCCGATGCGCTCGCGATACTCCTCCTCGCGGTTTTTCTTCATCAAGTAGAGCGACACGCGATACACGCCGGTGGGATCGGCTTCGTTGGTGTCGAAATCCCAATTCAGATAACCATCCTGCGGCAGTGAGAGGCGTTCCGTGTCGATCTCACGATCCTGCGCGTCGGTGACTTCGATTTCCACCGGCAAACCGGCCAGCGATCCCTGCCAGTCGAGCCTGCGCACGATGGCACCGACATGCACGGTGTCGCCAGGGCGGTAAACACCGCGCTCGGTGAAGACGAAGGCGTCGAGGCGTTCTTTTTCGGAAGCGAGCACGCCTTCTGTGTCGAAGCGCGAGAAGTCCAGCGCACGATCCACGCGCTCGAAGGGAATGAAGGCCAGATCGTTGCCGAGACGCGCGAGGATGGCGACGGGCTGCTTCTCACGCTTGAGCTTCGAGACATCGTCAAAATGCGCGTGACCGCTTGCGGTGGTCGCTTCGGCGAGGTATTCGCCATTCTTCGCCACGATGATGACGCGCGCACCATTCACCGGCCCGCCATTTTGAATCGACTGCACGAAGACATCGCGGGAGCCGTCTGCGTTTTGCTTCACGAGCAGGCCGAGGTCGGTCACGAGCACGAAGCGCCTCGTCACACCTCCCTCATCGTTGCCCGCGTTAATCCACTTGGGATCGTCGTCATCTTCCTCGGCCTCGCCATCGTCGTCGGTGCGTGGGCGCACGCCTTCCGCCGTCAGGAAGAACAGGCCGCGTGAGGCGTCGGGATCGGAGATGTCGGCGCGACCGAGTTCCGGTGTGAAGTCGAAGATGCTGTAATTCGCCTGGTAGCTGTTCTTCATCGCCACGGGCAGCACCTCGCGGCGGATGCGGGCGATGTTTTCCTCATCAAAGAGCCAACGCTCGCGGAACTGCGGCGCGTCGAAGTCGCCCTCGGTGAGGGTGATGAGGTGATTGACCTGACCGGCAGGAACGCGGGCCAGGGTGTAGCGGATGTGGCCGTGACCGCGTGATTTCACGGAGAGTTTGCGTTCGCCATTGAGCGCGAGGAGCGCGCCGCGGCCCAACACGTCGATCTCCTGCGGGAAATCGGGCACTGTGGCGATGAGGCGCGTGTCATCGGCCAGTTTGAAGCCGCCGAGGCCCTCCAGGCCGCCGCGCACGCGGATGAAGAGCGTGCCTTCGTCTTCGAGGAGGAATTTGAAGGCATGCGCTTCGGTGAAGGGCGCTTCGGACTCGACGGGTTGGAGCGCGATCTTCTTCGAGGCCTGGATGACGGCCAGTGTGACAGCTCCCGCGGTCCATTCGATGTCCTCCACGAGCGGTTTGCCGTCCTCGGCGGGCTTGTCGCGCGGCAGCAGCCACATCTCGATGTTTTCGGCGATCTTGGTGCTGGCGACGTAGCCCTGGGTGTCGATGAAGAGGAACTGCTCCGGCTCGCCGTCCTCCGTGCGTATGATCTCTGTGCGCGCGGTCTCGATGCGCAGGCCGCTGAGGATGTCCGGCACACGCGCCTTGCCGCTTTGATCGGCGAGGAGCGCCTTGCCGCCGTTGAGCGATGGCATGCCGCTTTGCACGGTGACTTTGACGAAGTCCTCCTTCTCCGGTACGGCGATGCGCGTGCTGCGAATCCAGAACTGCTGCTGGAGCTTGCCCTCGGTGATGTTGAAAAGAGACGCGGGAGTCTGTCCTTTCCACGCGAAGACCGGCGTGCCGCCGAGCACCTCCACCTTCACGCGCTTTTGCAACTCTTCGAGGGCCACCGGATGGCTCGTCTTCACCTCCGCGACGATTTGATGCACGGTGGGATCTTGTGGATCGGTGTAGAAGGCCACGCTGGGCAGCGAGACATCGAGTTTAGGTGTCGTGAATTGCCACTCCGTCTGCTTGAGGATGACTTCCTTTGCCACGGCGTCCGATTTGAAGGTCACTGTGAACTCCGCGTCGGCAGGCCAGTCGTTGGTTGGCTCAAAAAGCAGCGACTTGTCGTTCATCCACCGCCACTTGCCTGGATGATCTGGGGAGAGCGTGATTCCCGGCGGAATCGGCTCTCCGACGGCTTTTAGTGGTGCGACGGAGATACTGAAGTCGAGCCGCAACTTTGCTGGCACGCGTTGATCGTTGACGATCGTCGCCAATCCTGGCGCGACGAGTTTCACCGTGGCTTCACGCGTGGCCGTGAGTTCACGTGGTCGTGCGCGGTGTGCCTCCCACCAGTTCCAGCCCTTCATGCCCGCGAAGGTGAGCGCGCCGAGGATGATCAGTGTGAATGCATAGCCGCGTGGATGTGCTTTGAGACTGCCGCCAAGTCTTCGCGCCCATCCTGGCGGCCTCCATTGAAAATTCCCAAACACCGCGCTGCCTAAACGGCCGATAGCACGCGGTAACGCCGCAAGACGACGAGGATTCATGGTGGTGAGCAGTGCCCGGATTGTATGGGCAAGCCCGCACAAAGCAAATCGACCCCGCAGATTGTGCTGGCGGCCTTGATTTATGAGGGCGGGGAACGCATCAGCCTCTCCAGCCGCCGTTGATTTCGATGGTTTGACCCGTCACATAACTCGCCAACGGCGAGCAGAGGAAGAGGACGACGTTGGCGACCTCCTCGGTGGTGCCGAAGCGGGCGAGTGGGACGTTTTTGAGCATCTCGGCGCGGACGTTTTCGGGAATGGTGGCGGCCATGGCGGTGTCGATGACGCCGGGGGCGATGGCGTTGGCGCGGATCTGCTTGCGGGCGGCCTCGCGACTGAGGACGCGCATCATGGCCTGCACGCCGGATTTCGCGGCGGCGTAGTTCGCCTGGCCGAAGAAGCCCTGGATCGCCGCGATGCTGCCGAAGCTGACGATGGCGCCGTGGTCGCGCATGATTTCGAGGGCGTATTTGCAGCAGTAGAAGACGCCGGAGAGGTTCACGTCGATGACAGCATCCCATTCATCGAGACCCATCTTGGCGATGGTGCGGTCTTTGATGATGGCGGCGTTGTTGATGAGGTAATCGAGGCCGCCGTGGCGTGCCTGGATGTCTCCCATCATGGTTTTGACCTGCTCGGGCTGCGCCACATCGGCGGCGATGATGCTGGCGCTGTCGGTGCGGGCGAGATTGAGCTCGTCAGCGAGAGACTGAGCGTCGGCGGTGGTGCCGGGCGTGCCGAGATGGTTGAGGACGACGGTGGCACCGGCCTGGTGAAAAGTGCGGGCCACCTGTGAGCCGATGCCCTGCGATGCGCCGGTGATGAGGGCGGTTTTGCCTTTGAGGTCGATTGGGATCATGCGTGAGGTTTTACGAGACGCGATTCGATGGAGCAAGCTTTCCTGCGCAAGGAGGATCGTTTGCCACGTCTGGCAGACTGTGGCATTGAATCAGAGTCATGGTCAAAAAACTCCTCCACACCCGCTACCGGGTGAACGATCTCGAAAAGACGATCAACTTCTACACGCAGGTGCTCGGCCTGAAGGAAGTGCGCCGCCACAAGTCGCCGCGTGGTTCCGAACTGGTGTTCTTGCAGACGCCGAACAGCGACGAGCTCATCGAAATCTGCAGTTATCCCGCCAGCGGGCCGGTGACTTTTTGCAGCGACCTGACGCATCTGGCCTTCGAGGTGGAGAGCATCGAGGAGTTTGCGAAACACGCCGCGTCCCTTGGCTATCCGCTCTCCGATGGACCGACGCCGAGTTCGAGCGGCGTGTTTGCATTCATTGACGCCCCTGAGGGGTATGAGATAGAACTGATCGAATACCGGAAATAATCCCCCAAAACCAACCTCATGGACTTCGACTGGCTCGGCGCTGCTTTTGATCTATCGCAACTCCCGCCGAAGGACATCGAGGAGTCGTTTGAAGATCCGTTCGCGCTCAAATTCCTGCCGGACGGCCAGAGCGAGGACGCCGAAGCTCGCTACGACCACTTGGGCAAATCGTTGCAGGGCAAGCCGGTGTTCAGCGTGTTCTGGACGGATGGCAAACGCTACCGTGTCGTTTTCGCGCGGCTGATGACTCCGGGCGAGCATGATTTCTTTGAACGCAAGAAGGCGGAGGACATTTAAGTTCACCCATCACGACCATGGACACCGCATCACCTGATTTGAAACTGATCCGCGCCTGGAAGGACGTGCCCGCCTTTGATGCCGAGGAGGCGGAGGTGAAGTTCTGGGCGGCACACCAGCTCGATGCGCGACTGATGCAGTCCTCGATCCATCGCGCGGATGTGCGTGAGTCCACCACGATCACGCTGCGTTTTGACCCGCGCATGCTGAGCCGCATCAAGCGTGTGGCCCGCCGCCGCTACCTGAACTATCAGAGCATGATCAAGCAGTGGCTGAGCGAGCGGATGGAGCAGGAACTGAAGGATTGAGGCATGAAAAACCCGCGCTCCGCGAGACGAAGCGCGGGTGAAAGGGGAAATGCTGGATCACAGCGAGCTCTTGAGCGCCGAGGAGGCGACGAAGCGCACGGTCTTCGAGGCCTTGATCTTCATCGCCGCGCCGGTCTTCGGATTGCGGCCAGTGCGGGCGGCACGTTTGGCGACCTTGAAGGTGCCGAAGCCGATGAGTTGCACGTTGCCTGCCTTCACGCCCTTGGCGATGGCGGTAAGGACGGCATCCAGGGCGTCGCTGGCGGCGCGTTTGGAGGTGTCGCCACCGAGATTTTTCTGCACGGCTTCGATGAGTTGAGCTTTGTTCATGAGATTGTGAGTGGATTCGTTGTTGGATTGACTGTGGGCCGCGCCAGAATGACAGGACGAAGCGGTGTGATTTTATGGCGCTGCGCCTTTATTTCTCAAACACAAAAAACCCCCAATCCCAGATTCTACTAGGCATGGAAGGCCATCAATCACTCAAAAAGTTCTTGCTTCCTGAGGCGGATCCGTCCGTTGAGAGCGGTGTTTTTATCGCACCCGGTGCCATTGTGATTGGCGCGGTGGAGCTGCATGCCGAGTCCAGCGTGTGGTACGGCTCCGTCTTGCGAGGCGACATCAACAGCATCATCGTGGGTGCGCAAAGCAACGTGCAGGACGGCAGCGTGCTGCATGTGAGCGATGATTGCTCCTGCGTGCTGGGCGAGCGTGTAACCGTGGGGCACCGTGCGGTGGTACATGCCTGCACCGTGGGTGACGAGGTGCTCGTGGGCATGGGGGCGATCATTCTGGACGGCGCCCACATCGGTGCGCGCAGCGTCATTGCGGCCGGGGCGCTCGTGACGAAGAATATGATCATTCCCGAGGGTTCGCTGGTCGTGGGGGCACCGGCGCGTGTGGTGCGCACGTTGTCACTCGAAGAGCAGCAGGCGAATGCGAAGCTCGCATTGAAGTATGTCGAGGTGTCGCGGCGTTACCTTGCACTGGGACTTGGTGGCGAAGCCATCCGGGTGACTGGAAGGCCAATTTAGACGCAGAAAAATCCACCGTGCGTGTTGCCATCGGCCTGCGGCGGCATTTTAGTTGGTTCCAATGAACAAGGATGTCATCGAAGTGCAGGTGCGCGCGGTGCTGCCGCTGGAAGGCAGCTTCGCGGTGTTTCTTGGCAATGAATCGAAGGTCTTCGTGATCTACATCGACGAATCCGTCGGCACGGCGATCTCCATGTTCATGCGCGGCGTGTCGAAGGAGCGTCCGCTGACGCACGATCTCGTCGGGCATCTGCTCATGGCCTTCGGAGCGAAGGTGGAACGCGTCATCATCAACAACATCAACGGCAGCGTCTTCCACGCGCGCCTGATCATCTCCGCCGAGAACGAGCTGCACACGACCCGCAAGATGATCGAGCTTGATGCGCGGCCGAGCGACAGCATTGCGATGGCGGTGCAGCAGAGCGCGCCGATCTTCGTGGCAAAGAAGGTGTGGGAGTCAGTTGAGGATGTGAGCGACACGCTCGCCCAGATCGAAAAGAAGGGGCTGGAGGCCCAGCAGGCGGCCGAGGCTCCGAAGGAAGAAGGGGATGATGACGATGACGAGGTTGAAGAACTCAGCGATGAGGACATCAACACCATCGCCGGCATCAGTGAAGGCGAGGAAGACGACGAGTATGACGACGGCTTCAGCGATGACGATGACGAAGAGGGCGAAGAGTGGAAGAAGGCTGATGGCTGAACCGCCGGTTCAACGCTGCATCAAGGCCGCGCGCAGTTGCAGCGCCTCTCCATAACTTGGGGCGATGCTCAAAGCTCGATCTAGCGCGGCGATGGCTTCCGGTTTGCGATTCTGCTGTGCGAGAATCGTGGCGCGGGCATAGGGGATGCCGGGATCGCGCGGATTGGCGAGTTCACCGCGTTGCAAGGCTTCTAGAGCGCCGGGTATGTCGCCCTGGCCGTTTTTCGCGAGACCAAGATTGTACCAGGCACGGGCGAGAGATGGATCGAGGCGCACGGCTTCTTGAAGGGAACTGATCACGGCCTGCATGTCGCTGGTTTCACTCAGGGCGAGGCCGAGCTCGTAGTGATACTCGGCGTGGTTGGGCGCGAGCTTGATGGCGTCGCGCAGTTTGGCAATGGCGAGCGGGGTCTGGCCTGTGGTGCTGTAAATCATCGCCAGATCGTGATGGAAGGGCGGGGAGTTGGGATCCCAGCGGATTGCGGTTTCCATGCTCGTGATGGCATCGGAGATATTGCGCCGGGCAAAATGGAACTGGGCGAGCTGCATCTGGCCGCTGGGCTGGTCGGCATTCCAGTTCAACATGTGCTGGAGGTCTTTTCCGGCGGCGGAATCGAGGTTCAATGACTCGCGCAAGGCCCAGGCGGCGGAAACACGCACACCGCGCACCGGATCGTTGAGCAACGGCTCGATGGTGGAGCGAATGGAGCCATTTTGCAGCACAGGTTCGAGCGTGCGGATGGCGCTTTGACGCACGAGTGGATGTGCGTGCTGCAACTGGGCGCTGACGGCGGTTTGTACGGCAGGTTGGTCGATCCAGCGATCGAGCAGCAGCGTGGCGCTGGCTTTCCAGTGCGGGATTTCATCGCTGCCGAGCAGTTCGACGAGACCATCACGTGCTTCAGCGTCGCCCTGGCGGGCTTTGGCGATGAGCGTGGCCCGGACGCGGGTTTTGCGGTTCATTTTGTCGCCCCACCATTTCTGCGTGGCTTCGAGCGCCCAATCGGTGGTCTTGTCGGTGTGGCACTTGTTGCAGGCGTTCGGCACGTTGAACTGCTTGGTGAGCAGCGGGTCGGGAATGGTGAAGCCGTGATCGTGACGAGCATGGCGCTGCATGTACACGGTCTGCGGCATGTGGCAGTTGATGCATTGATTGCCGGTGCTGGCGGTTTGATGGAAGCTGTGCGCCTCGGGCATGATGACCGGAGCGTTTGGAAAACCACCCTGCGTGTGGCAGCGCATGCAGAGCTGGTTGCCGGGCAGGATCGTTTTCATGCTGTGCATGTCGTGGCAGTCCATGCAGCGCACGCCAGAGTGATGCATGCGGCTGCTGAAGAAGCTGCTGAACTCGTAGTTTTCGTCGCGAATCTGGCCGTCAGGATAAAACGTGTCGCTCTGGTCGGTGATGGTGAGGTGGTAGTGGTCCCAGAAGGAGTCGCCGGGCACGAAGTCGCCGGTGATCTCTCCACGACGCGCATGACAGCCGGCGCAGTTCTCGATGTGCTGGTCGCGGGACCATTTCACGATGGTGGGATCGCCTTTGACGCCGCGATTGGATTGCTGCCACTCGTTGTGTGGTTTCATCGGCCCGTGGCAGGATTCGCAGCTCACGGACATCTCGGCCATGGTGGTCTTGTAGCTGTCGGTGGCGGCGTCATAGTTTTTGCGCAGGCGGGTGTTGTGGCAGGTGGCGCACATCTGGTTCCACACCATGCCACGACCGGTCCAGTGGCCCCATTCACCGGGTTTGCGGTCCTCGTTGCCGTACACGTTGAACCACTCGTTCTTGTGTGGATCGAGGCAGGCTTCCATCGCCTGAAGACGTCCGTTGCCACCATCGACGAGAAACTGGCGCAGCGGATCGTGGCCGATCACGCGTTCGACTCGATAAGGTGTGATCTTGTCGCCAAAGCCGAGGGCGATGAGTTCATAGTCGCTGCCGGTCTTGCGTGTCTGGGTCGTTTGCGAGCCGTGGGTGAAGGATCGGGCAGGTACAAACGCGGGATCATCGAGTTTGGGGTCCGGTTTGCGCTCGGCGAGGCCGTGATGGGAACCGAGCCACTTGGTGAATTGATCGGCGTGGCACTCCTTGCAGCTTTCCGAGCCTGCATATTGGGCGAAGGCGGCTTTTTCATCCGGCATGACAAACGGCTCGGCCTTTGCGAGGGAAACAACCGACGGAACGGGCAGCGGCGTGTATTTTTTCTGCGGCCAGAAGGCCCACGCGATCAATGCCACAAGAGTCAATGCACCTCCACCGAGGATGATCCCGGCCTGCCACGATGGTGCGGGCGGTTCGGGAACTGGCGGGGCTTTTTTCTTCATGCGTGCGCCAGACTAGGCGGACGCGACAGCGGCGCAAGGCACGTCGATGAATCAGAAATCGAGGTAGATTTCCGCGCGGCGGTTGTGGCTGCGGCCTTCGGGGTCGTCGGAGCCGTCGGATTTTTTGTTCGGGCTGAGCGGCTGCGCCTTGCCCATGCCGGCGGTTTCCACCTGAGTGGAAGGTACGCCCAAGGCGACGAGTTGCTTTTTCACGGTTTCAGCACGATTGCGGGAGAGGTTGATGTTGTAGTGATCCTCGCCTTTTTCGTCGGTGTGGCCGGCGATGCGCAGTTTTTTGGAAGGATCGGCCTTCATGAGAGCTGCGATGACCTCGATCTGTTTTTGGGCGCGGGGGTGCAGTTCGGCGCGGTCGTATTCAAAGTAGAGAGCGAGCGATTCGCCGCCTTTCGGATTCTTCACGATGGGCGTGTAGGGCACGCCGAGTTTTGAGGCGCTCTTGGCGAAGGAACCGAGGATGTCGGAGAGATTGAGGCCGACAATTTTCCACGGCTGCGCGATGTCGGCTCGTTTGAGCTCCACGCCAAACTCGGTGTTCTGCTGGAGTGCCTCCGACTGCACCTGGGCAATGACCCAGGACACCTCAGGATTGGCGATGGTGATGATGAGCGGCTTGCCGGGGTTCAGGGCATACTGGCCTTCCTCAAACACGATGCAAAGGCCGACGAGGCGCTCGACCGGCACCTTCTTGTCATCCACGAAGGCCCGGGCGGCGGTGAAATCGTGCTTCAGGAGGTGGCGGACAAAATCACTGGCAAAGGCCAACGCGTCTGTGCCGTCCTCGACGCTGAAAAGCTGCTTCATGGGGGCGAGGGTGCCGGGGGCAGGCGGTGGTGTGCCGGGTGTGCCTGCGGCCAAGCCGGTGGTGGGCGTGGCGGGCATGGCCACGATGGCGCTGCTCATGGCCTTTGGCAGGGTGGCTTTGGCGATCTTCCAGCCCATGCGTTCGTCGCGTTCGAGATCGAGCTGGATGCGCACGGTTTCATTGGTGCCGGGCTTGGTGAAGGGAATCGCGATGCGGGTACGGTTTTCCACCAGACCGAGCAGTTCCACCTGATCTTCGGTGCCGGGTTTGTAGCCCATTTCAGCGAGCTTTTGGAAGAGCTGCTTCGCGCTGTCTGATTGCGCGGCATCTGCGGCGGCGGCGAGCCTGCCGGCGGTGGTGAAATCTCCCGAAGCGAGGCTGCGCATGAGCTGTTTGCCCAGATCAAGCGGCCGGGCGAATGCAAAGGCTGTCGGCGCAGGTGGAGGAACGGGCGGAGGCTCGGTCTTCGCTGGCGTGGCGGGAGAAGGCGCTGCCGGAGCGCTTGCTTTGGCTGCATCGGCGGTTGTTTTGGCCGGCGTTCTGACCTCGCCTGCTGTGGCAGGCGATCCAGGCACCTGCTGTTCCATCATCTTCTTTTTGGTGAAAAGGAAGAAAATGGCAGTGCTGAGCGCGAGGGCCGCGACGACGATGAGAACAGGCACGAGGCTGCCGCCGTAAACGCAGCGGACAGGGAGGGGACGGGACGAGGATTGCATGGCCGGGAGGAGGCTGTCCTTGGACAGCAGTAAAGATGCCACCACGGGCGGTGATGAATCAAGGCTTATTATATGCCGCTTCCTGCTCAGCGCCTCTCTTCAGTGCCTGACGTGGCCTGGCCGTTGCGCATCTTCGCCTTCAACCGCGACCAGAAGTCGTCATCCTGCTTGGGCTCATCCTTGACCGTGCTGGAGCCACCGCTCTTGAATGCTGGAACCTCCACGCTCGCCGTGCCAGCACCGTCGCTGCGCACATCTGCGAGCGCCCGGCCGTAGGGGGCGAAATTGTTCACCGGCACGTCATATTTCTGGGTGCTGGAGGAAAGCACGCGGCGCGCGTTGATGAACGCGGTCGGGCTGTAGTAGTTTGACGAATCGCGGGCGAAGGAGCTGCGGTTCATGCCTATGTGGAGGTTTTTGCGGACCTCGAAGTGCAGATGCACCGAATACATGCCGTTGTTGCCGCCCATGGTGCCGACGAGCTGGCCCTTCTCCACCAGCTCATGCAGCTTCACCTTGCGCTCATGCAGGTGGGCATACAGGGAGTCCACCATGGCGATCTTCCCGTCGGCCTCGCGGAAAATGTGGCGCACGAGGATGCAGTTGCCCCAGCCTACGCCGATGTTCTGGGAAAAAATCACCACGCCGCGGCCCATGGCGTAAATCGGCGCGCCGAGGTCGCTGTCACCGCCGCCGCGGCCGTTCCAGTCCTCGCCGAGGTGGCCGTTGGGCCAGTAGCCACGTGCTTTGTAGTAGCCATCGGCATCCGGCTTGCCCACGGGAAAATCAAAGCCATCAGCCAGGCGTACGCGGATGGTTGATCCCGACTGGGCGTTGGCATTCAGCCCCAGCAGCAGCAGGGTGGCGCACATGCCCATGATGGCCGTCCACCAAGCGGGGTGGCGGCACAGGATAGTGAGGGGTGGGTTGGAGGCACTGGCTGGCATGCCGAAGGGGGCACGATGGTAGCCGAAATCGTCGCAAAGGCCAGCTTGAAAACCATCTGCGTGCAAGAGATGGCCTCCTGGCTGCGAAATTTCCAGATTCAATGCATCAAGTGAAGCGCGGCGTGCTTGCAAAGCTCGCCACACATCCGACTGTCGTCCTTTCCTGTTCCGAACCTCCTCCAACCCGCTCATGCCCGACTGGCTCGCGATCATCCTCCTCGGCATCATTGAAGGTGTCACCGAATTTCTGCCCATCTCATCCACCGGGCATCTCCTCATCCCTCAGAACCTGGAATGGCTGCCCAAAAAGAGCGACCTGTTCAATGTGGTCATCCAGAGCGGCGCTGTGATTGCCGTGCTGGCGGTGTTCACCCAGCGCGTGAAGCATCTGGCCACGACGTTGGGAGATCCGGTGACGCGTGATTATCTTTTCAAACTGGCGGTTTCATTCCTCATCACGGCCGTGGGAGGTCTCGCCATCAAAAAGTTCGACATCGAGCTGCCGGAAACCATTCCGCCCGTGGCCTGGGCCACATTGATCGGTGGCATCGTCATTCTCGTGCTGGAGTTCCTCCACAAGGGCAAGCCCGGCACCCCCGACATCACCTGGACCATCGTGATCGCCGTGGCGCTGGCGCAACTGCTCGCGGCAGTGTTTCCCGGCACCTCGCGTTCCGGTGCCAGCATCCTGATGGCGATGGCCTTTGGCGTGGCACGGCCTGCGGCCACGGAGTTTTCGTTCCTGCTGGGCATTCCCACCTTGATGGCCGCCGGAGCCTTCAAAATTCTCTCCGCGATCAAAGACGGTGAGGCGGGCAATGAAGACTGGTCGATGGTTGCCCTTGGCACGCTGGTCTCCGCCATCTCCGCCTTTATCGTGGTGAAATGGCTCATCCGCTTTGTGCAAGGGCACACCTTCAACGGCTTCGCGTGGTATCGCATCGCCCTCGGCGGCGCGCTGCTCGCATGGGCTTCCACCGGGGGAGGGCACTGAGATGATGGCGATGCTCCAAGGCTGGTTCCGGCGCTCGGTTTTCAAAACCATCCGCTTCCTCAAGCACCCGAGGAAACTGCGCGAGCGCCCCGCCATGCGCTGGTTTGCTCGTCATTTCCTCGACAAACGGGTGTGGAAGCCCACGCAGCACACGCTTTCGGGCGGCACGGCCGTCGGCGTGTTCATCACACTGCAACTGCTGCCCATCCAGATGCCCACGGCCACCATTCTGTCCGCCATTTTTCGTGTGAACATCCCCATCGCCATCGCCCTGTGCTGGCTGAGCAACCCGTTCACCATCCCCTTCATCGCCTGGCTTGAGTATGCCATCGGCAAATGGTTCCTGGCGCTCTACACGACGGTTCCCGCCACGCCGTTTCCCAATCATCTGCCGGAGTCAATGGTGGACGCTTGGATGGTTCTCAAAGAGCATGCTCCGGTCATGCTCGTGGGAGGCATCATCCTCGGTGCCATCGGTGCCCTGATCAGCTACATCGCCACTTGGAGCATCTGGGAGGTCACCTCGCGTCTTGAGGTGGCCAAGCGGCTGCGTGAGGCCAGAGCGGCTGCATTGTGAGGCGGCATGAGATGGAAATGCGGGTATTTGCTTCTCCAGGCACCCCGAGTTCAGGAAAAACCTTGTTCCCACGCACGCTTTGCGTTCTCATTCGCACATCACGCTGAAAATGACAGAATCCGAACGCAGGATCATCGCCGCCCAGGGCTATGTGGAGCTGGGCCTCTATGAGGAGGCCCACGAGGAGCTGTCGCCGCTGCCGGCGGGACTGCATGATCGTGTCGATGTCATCGAGATCACGCTGCTCTGCCTGATGGGGCGTCATCATTGGTCCGAGGCGCTGACGCTGGCCACCAAGCTCTGCCAGCAGGAGCCTGCGGAGCCCGGCGGCTACATCCACGCCGCGTTTTGCCTGCACGAGCTTGGCCGCACTGCCGAGGCGGTGGACATTCTCTCGCGTGGCCCCGCCACGTTGCGCACGAAGCCGGTCTATTATTACAACATGGGCTGCTACCACGCCTGCCTCGGCCACTACGACAAGTCGCTGGTTTATCTGGAGCGGGCTTTCGAAATGGATGGTGAGCTGCGCCAGCATGCCAAAAAAGATCGCGATCTCGACTGCCTGCGTGCCCGACTGGAATCCCACCCCGCATGAGCACACCCGTCAGCCCAGCGAATCTTCAGGCCGTGCGTGCCTGGTTTGAGGAAAGCTTCCGCACACGTTGGGAGATGGGCGCTTCGGTTTCGATCTGGCAGCATGGTCAGGAAATCCTGAGCCTCTCCAGCGGCCACTGTGATCGCGCTCGCACGCGAGTATGGGATGCAAACACCCTCGTTCCCGTCTGGTCCGCCACCAAAGGACCCGCTGCCGTCTGCTGCCTGCTCGCGCTCGAAGAAGCGGGCATCCCGCTCGACTGCCATGTGTCCGAGGTGTGGCCTGAATTTGTCGGCGGCGGCAAATCAAACGTCGCCTTCATTCACCTGCTCTCGCATACCGCCGGTCTGTGCGCGCTCAGCGAGCGCGTGCCCATTTACAACTACGACGCGGTCGTCGAGTCGCTCGAACGTCAGCACCCGCTGTGGGAGCCAGGCACGCGGCAGGGCTACCACGCGCGCACCTTTGGTTTCCTGCTCGATGAAGTGGTGCGTCGCCTTGCCGAGACCGAGTCGCTCGGTGAATACTTTAGTGAAGTTTTCGGCAGTCCCATGGCGCTCGA
>CAMCWM010000033.1 GCA_945882215.1 Akkermansia muciniphila
GAGGTGGCGTGGGATGGCGGAGTAGTCCTCAATGATTTCGCGGTAGAAATCGACGATGGCGATGTGGCCTTCAGGCGTGTGCGCGAGGCTCATGGGATGGAACCACGCGTCGCGGGAGGCGAGGAATTCGCGCTGCTCCTCGCCCTTCACGCGTTGCAGACGCAGGCGGGTGCCATCGCGCACGATTTCGGCGCGGTGGATGAGGTTTTGCGCGGGTTCGCAGACGAAATACTGGCCGCGCCAGACGAGCGGTCCGCAGGCGCTGGTGAAGTAACCGGACGCGGCGGCATCGCTGAGGCTGATCTTGCGGTAGAAGGCGAAGTATTCGGCATGTTGCTCGCGCTTCGTGCGCCACGGATGCGGTTTGGAGATGGGATAGACGCGGGTGTCGTCGCTGGCAGGCGAGTCGAGCACGGGCGCGGCGGCGTCTGGGTTCCGTGCGAGGTAGCGCCATGGGATGGGCGTGACGTAGAGGCCGGGATGCGTGGTGGTGCAGGTGAAGCGCTCGCCGCTGTCGGTGAAGGCCATGCCCATCGTCTTCGTGCTGCCGCTCACGGGCTCGATGGCGCTGCCGTCGGCGCGGATGCGGAAGTCGGTGGCTGGAAGCGTGACGGGCTTTGCCAAATGCGGCCCGGTGATCTCGCCTCCGGCCCAACCGCGACCGAAATACAGCCAGCCATCCGGTCCCCAAGTCGGTGCATTGATGCCGCGCTCCAGATTGCCGGTGCCGAAGCCGGTGAAGAGCTTTTCGTTCACGTCGGCGTGGTCATCGCCATCGCTGTCTATGAGGAAAACGATGTGCGGGGCGCAGGCGACGATGATGCCGCCATTCGCCGCCGCGATGCCGTAACATGGAGGCAAGCGATCTGCCCACACGATGGCCTTGTCCATGACGCCGTCGCCATCGGTATCGCGCAGGAGCTTCACGGTGCCGTAGGTTTCGGACTCGGCCTTCTTCTTCGCCGCCTCGCTGGCCTGGATGCGACGCACTTCGAGGTCGAGCTGGCCGGATTTGTTAAGCTCGTCGATGTCATACTGCCCTTCGACATTGTAGCCGTGCAGTTCGCAGACAAAGCAGCGCCCCTTGTCGTCCCAGCAGATGCCGCTCGGCTCCGTGATGAGCGGTTCGCTGGCGAGGAGGCGGATTTGGTAGCCTGCGGGCAGTTGAAACTGCTTCGCACTTTCGGCTGGCGAGCGCGGTTTGGGAGCGTCGTCAGGGCGGGGGATTTCGGCAAAGGTGGCCGCAGCGAGTAGAAGCGAGGTCAAGACGAGACGATGCATCATATCAATACAGGCCGCGTGGCGGGGCTGTTGCAGGGGTGTTCATGACACCATCCCGTCATTTCGCCGGAAATGATGCTGGCGAGATTGCAGTCCTTGCTAACGTTCGTGTCAACGCCAGCCAATGACCGTCGCCATTCCCAAAGAAACCCACGCCGGAGAAACGCGCGCCGCACTGGTGCCGGAGCATGTGACCAAACTGGCGGCGCTGGGAGCGAAGATAGAGGTGGAATCAGGACTGGGCTCCACCTGTGGACACACTGATGCGGACTACACGGCGGCTGGAGCCACGGTGCGCACGGATCGCGCTGCGATGCTCGCAGAGGCGGATGTCATTCTGCAAGTGCGCAAGCCATCGCCCAACGATGTGAGTCTGATGCGTGAAGGCGCGGTGTTCATCGGATTGCTCGACCCGTTTCAATCACCGGAGCTGATCCAGGCGCTGGCGGCGCATGGTGTCAGTGCGATCAGCATGGAGATGGTGCCACGCAGCACGCGGGCGCAGAAGATGGATGTGCTGTCGTCGCAGGCGAGTTTGGCTGGTTATGCTGCGGTGATCGCGGCGGCGGAGCAGTCCGGAAAGATTTTTCCGATGATGATGACACCTGCGGGCACGATCAAACCGGTGAAGGTGTTCATCATCGGTGCAGGTGTGGCCGGATTGCAGGCCATCGCCACAGCGAAACGGCTTGGTGCTAAGGTGGAGGCGTTTGATACGCGACCCGTCGTCGAGGAGCAGGTGAGATCGCTCGGCGCGAAGTTTGTGAAGATCGACGTGGGCGAAACCGGCCAGACCGCCGACGGCTATGCGAAGCCGCTGACGGAGGAACAAATCAAACTGCAACGCGAAGGCATGACCCGAGTGTGCGCGGAGTCGGATGTGGTGATCACGACCGCACAAGTGTTTGGCAGGCGTGCGCCGATTTTGCTGACGAGCGAGATGCTCGATGCGATGAAGCCCGGCAGTGTCGTGGTGGATCTCGCGGTCGAAAGCGGCGGCAATGTGGAGGGCGTGGTGGCGGATCAAATCATCGAGCGCAAAGGCGTGAAGATCGTCGGCATCGCCAGCCTTCCGGGGACTGTGCCGGTTCACGCGAGCCAAATGTTTTCCTCGAACGTCACCGCCTTGCTGACGGAGTTTTGGGACAAGGAAACGAAATCGCTCAAGCTGAACCTCGACGACGACATCCTCAAAAGCTGCCTCGTCACGCATGGCGGCAAAATCGTGAACGAAAAACTCGCCGCCACCTGACATGCCATGACCGCCGACATGCTCATCTTCTTCATCTTCGTGCTGTCGATCTTCCTCGGCTTTGAACTCATTTCGAAGGTGCCATCCATGTTGCACACACCTCTGATGTCCGGCACGAACGCGATCCACGGAATCATCCTGCTCGGTGGCATGTTGGTGCTCGCGAGCGCGGAGGGGTTTATTCAGCACGTCGCCGGATTTATCGCCGTGGTGCTCGGCTCGGCGAACGTGTTCGGCGGCTTCATGGTGACCGACCGCATGTTGCAGATGTTCAAGCGCAAGAAGTGAGCCCACGATGAACATGATCACCGCCCTCATCTTCCTCATCGCTTCCGTGCTGTTCATTGTCGGCATCAAGCTGCTCGCGTCGCCGAAGACGGCACGTCAGGGCAATCTCGTCGCCGGGCTGGGCATGGTGATCGCATTGCTGGCAGTTCTGCCGCTGATGCAGGGACCGCATGGCACGGGCGTGTCGCTGTGGAAATGGTTCCTCATCTTTGCTGGCATCGTGATCGGCCTGATCGTCGGCGCGGCGGGTGCTTATCGGGTCAAAATGACGTCGATGCCGCAGATGGTCGCGCTCTTCAACGGTGCTGGCGGAGGTGCGGCGGCGCTGGTGGCGGCGATTGAATTCGCGCATGTGACTCAGACGGCGAGCACAATGTTTGTCGTGTCGATGCTGAGTGCCGCGATGATCGGCGCGGTGTCGTTGTCCGGCAGCATCATCGCTTTCTACAAGCTCGAAGGACACTTCGACAAGCCCGTGACGTATCCGGCGCAGCAGGTGCTGAACGGGGTTTTGTTTGTGCTGAGCGTATTGCTAGCCATCGCGATGGTGGCGGGATCTCACAGCATGGTGCTCATGGTGCTGTTCCTCGTGCTGGCACTTGCTTTGGGCGTGCTGATGGTGCTGCCCATCGGCGGCGCGGACATGCCTGTGGTCATTTCATTGCTCAATTCGTTCACCGGTCTCGCTGTCGCGGCGGATGGCTTTGCCATCAACAACATCGCCATGGTGATCGCGGGCACGCTGGTCGGTTCCTCCGGCACGCTGCTGACCCTGGCGATGTGCAAGGCGATGAACCGGCCCGTGACGAATGTTTTGTTCAGCGCCTTTGGCAAAGTGAATGGCGCGTCTGCCGATGCAGTCGCCGCAACCGGCAGCGTGAGGCCCGTGCAGGCCGATGAGGCTGCCATGCTGCTCAGTGTCGCGAGTCGCGTGGTGATCGTGCCCGGTTACGGTCTCGCCGTCGCCCAGGCGCAGCATCAGGTGCGGCAGCTCGCGGATGAACTCGCGCAGCATGGCGTCGAAGTCAGCTACGCCATCCATCCCGTTGCCGGTCGCATGCCCGGCCACATGAACGTGCTGCTCGCCGAGGCCGACGTGCCGTATGATCAGCTCATCGAGATGGACGAGATCAATCCCGAGATGGACCGCGTCGATGTGTGCCTCATCATCGGCGCGAACGACGTGGTGAACCCCGCCGCACGCGAAGACAAGTCCAGCCCGATCTACGGCATGCCGATCATCGAGGCCGAGAAAGCTGGCACCGTGATCGTGATGAAACGCAGCATGGGCAAGGGCTTCGCCGGCATCGAAAACGCCCTCTTCCTCCGCGACAACTGCCGCATGCTGTTCGGCGATGCGAAGGCATCGCTGCAGGAACTGGTGACCCTAGTGAAGGCTGGCTAAATCCGCCCCGCAGCTCCCGTATGAGTGCGGATGCCTTCTCCCGATCATCCCTGCACCGGTCACAGTGATCCGCACGCGTTCATGTTCATGAACCCGCGTGTGCGCGATGGTGTCGTTGTGCATGGCAGGCGTTCCATTTTGAAAACGAGCCTCACAGGCCTCGGTGCGCTGACGCTGCCCGGCTTGATGAAGCTGCGCGCGGAAGGGAAGGCCAAAGCGAGCAACAAAGCCGTCATCCTGCTCTGGATGACCGGCGGCCCTTCGCACATTGACACCTGGGATCCGAAGCCAGACCGACCCATCGAGAATCGCGGTCCTTTTAAAACCATCGCAACCAAGCTGCCCGGCGTGCGCATCTGCGAATTCCTGCCGAAACAGGCGGCGATGCTCGACAAGTTCACGATCATCCGCTCGGTCGATTGCCGCTTCAGCAATCACGAGCCGAACATGGTCATGCAGACCGCGAATCTGGCCAACGAGCCGCGCACGAACCCGAAGGCGAAGTATTTCCCGTCCTTCGGCAGCATCGTGGCGAAGCATCACGGCCCGAATCATCCAGCGATGCCGCCCTACGTCGTGCTGAACATGAAGTCGCGCTCGCATGTGGGCTGGGGTGGCTACCTCGGCACGCAGTATGATCCGTTCGATGGCAACAACGCCACGAAGCTCTTCCAACTGCCCTCCGGCCTCAGCATGGACCGCCTGCATGCCCGCCAGACGCTGAGCAAGCAGATGGACGGCCTCCGTGCTGATCTCGACGCCAGCGGCATGATGAGCGCGATGGATGCCTTCGGCCAAAAAGCCTTCGATATCGTCGCGGGTGGTCGTGCGCAGGAGGCGTTCGATTTGAGCCAGGAGCCGAAAAAGGTGAGCGACCTCTATGGCGAGCATGATTGGGCCAAACAAGCCCTGCTGGCGCGTCGCCTCGTCGAGCGCGGCTCGAGCTTCGTCACCATCGATCTCAGCAATCACAGCGCCTCCGGCACCTGGGACAATCACGGCGACAACATCCCGCCCTACGGCGGCATTTGGAACGGCCTGCGCCCGCTGCTGCCCGTTTTCGATCACGTTATCACCACGCTGGTGAGCGATCTTCGCGAACGCGGCATGCTGGATGACACGCTTGTCATCGCGATGGGCGAGTTTGGCCGCACCCCGAACCTCGGCACGCAAGGCAGCACGGACGGCCGCAACCACTGGCCCGTCGTGATGAGCATGTCCCTCGCCGGTGGCGGCTTCCGCCACGGTCAGGTCATCGGATCATCCACCAAAGACGGCGGCGAGATCGCCGAACGCCCCGTTACTCCCGGTGACCTGGCCGCCACCATCTATCAGCATATGGGTGTCCCGCTGGATGCGACCTATACGGATCATCAGGGCCGCCCGAACTTCATCGTGGACCAGGGGAAGCCACTGGCGGAACTGATCTGATCCGGCGACTGTGGGGGAGGCCGGGCAGGGGAGGAATGCCGTGTGACGTTTCCGAGGTCGAAAAACTGCTTGCCGCAGCAGGGGATGCCGGTAACATCGCGCCCCTTTTGCCGGGCCGCGTTGGTCAGGCCAAAGGGTTCAACCCGAAGCCCGTTCGACCGGATCAGTCCTTGTGGCTGAGCGTTTTGCCCCCAAAGCGTGCGGAAGACAGGCACCTTACACTAAATACATGTCAACACAGATCCTTGCCGAGCTCGTCGAAGCCGGCGTCCACTTCGGACACCAGACCAAGCGCTGGAACCCCAAGATGAAAGCTTTCATCATGGGCACCAAAAACCAGATCCACATCCTCAACATCGAGGAAACCGTCAAACAGATCGACACGGCCGCCGATTTCCTGGCCGACCTCGCCCGCAAGAGCAAAAAAATCCTTTTCGTCGGCTGCAAGCGCCAGGCGCAGGAAGCCATCAAGGAGGCCGCCGAGGCCTGCGGCCAGTTCTACGTCAACCATCGCTGGCTGGGCGGCACGCTCACCAACATGGAGACGATCAAGAAAAGCATCGCCCGTCTCAATTACCTCGAAGACATCGACAACAAGCCTGAGGTCAAGCTCATGTCCAAGAAGGAGCTGGCCAGCCTCAACCGTGAGCGCATCAAGCTGGAGCGCAACCTCCGCGGCATCCGCCACATGGGCAAGATCCCGGACGCTGTCGTCATCGTCGATTCCGCCCGCGAGCACATCGCCGTGCATGAGTCCCGCCGCCTGAAAATCCCGATCGTCGCCCTCGTCGACACGAACGCCGACCCGAACATCATCGACTACCCCATCGCCGCCAACGACGACGCCATCCGCTCCATCCGCATCATCCTGCAGAAGCTGATCGACCCCGTCATCGTCGCCACCGCTGAAGCGAAGAAGTAACCTTCCACCCCCACCTACCGACACATGGCTGAAATCTCCGCGAAACTCGTCATGACCCTGCGTGAAAAGACCAACGCAGGCATGATGGAATGCAAAAAAGCTCTCACTGAGGCCGCAGGCGACCTCGAGAAGGCAGAAACCATCCTCCGCAAAAGTGGCACCATCAAGGCTGAGAAGAAGGCCGACCGCCAGACGAAGGAAGGCATCATCGCCTCCTACATTCACATGGCTGGTCGCATTGGCGTGCTCATCGAAGTGAACTGCGAGACCGACTTCGTCGCCCGCAATGAAAACTTCCAGGCTCTCGTGAAGGACATCTCCCTCCACATCGCCGCCTCGAATCCACGCTTCCTCCAGCGTGAGGACGTTCCCGCCGATCTTATCGCCAAGGAACGCGAAATCGGCGCCGAGCTGGTCAAAGGCAAGCCTGCCAACATCGTGGACAAGATCGTTGACGGCAAAATGGAGAAATTCTACGCCGACAACTGCTTGCTCGAACAAGCCTTCATCAAGAACCCGGACATCACCATCCGCGATCTGGTCAAAGGCAAGATCACCGAGCTGGGCGAAAACCTCATCGTCCGCCGCTTTACCCGCTACGCAGTGGGCGAGGAGATCTGATTCAAGCCGCAGAGCATAAACCTCACGAAAAGGCGGTCGGAAACGACCGCCTTTTTCATTTCTCAAACAAGAGGCACCCCCACCGCATTGGATGACCTCGCAATCAGTCAACTGCCTGATATTTAGCTTTGCTAAAATACCTGATTCATGCCAAATTTCCGTAATTGGCATATTTCCCATGAGTGGCGACCCGCCTCTCCGGCCCTCCATGCCTGCGTCCTGTGCGCACCCCATCTCCATCGCCTTGCGGTGGTGCCTGAGCTTTGGGCACCAAGGGCGGCAGCTTGATCACAAACCACGCCGCTCTGAAAACTCGCAACTTTCAGTTTCCTCCCGGCCAGAATCCTCCATCCTGCGCGCCCGCTTTTCGCCCCCAAATTTGCCGTGAGTCTTTCGCATCCCACTGACGACCTTCGCGTCGCTGAAATCTTGCCGTTGATCCAGCCAGCCCTGCTCATGCACGAGTTCCGGCTGGGCGAGCTTGAATCCGCCTTCATCGAAGACTCCCGCAAGCGTGCCGAGGCGATCCTGACACTGAAGGACGACCGCCTGCTCGTCGTCGTCGGTCCCTGCTCGATCCACGACACCAAGTCCGCGCTCGAATACGCCCAGCACATCATTGAGGCACGTCAAAAATACGCTGCTGACCTCGAGATCGTCATGCGCGTCTATTTTGAAAAGCCGCGCACCACGGTCGGCTGGAAGGGGTTTATCAACGATCCGCATCTCGACGGCACCTTCGACATCAACAGCGGCCTGCGTGGTGCGCGCGATTTGCTCATCAAGCTCACCAAACGCGGAGTCCCCGCCGGCACGGAGTTCCTTGACGTGATCACGCCGCAGTACATCGCCGACGTCGTCGTTTGGGGCGCGATCGGCGCCCGCACCACCGAAAGCCAGGTCCACCGTCAGCTCGCGTCCGGTTTGTCCATGCCGGTTGGCTTCAAAAACGGCACGGATGGTGGCATTCAGGTCGCGTTGGATGCCATTGAAGCCGCCAAGGGCCAGCATTGCTTCCTGTCCGTGACCAAGGACGGCGTCGCCGCCATCGTGAACACCAAGGGTAACAACGCCTGCCACGTCATTCTGCGCGGAGGCAAAGGCGGCACCAACTTCGATGCTGCCTCGATCAAGACCGTCGCCGATCAACTCACGGCGCGCGGTCTGCCCGCCAGCGTCATGGTCGATTGCAGTCATGGCAACAGCCTCAAAGACTACCGCAAGCAACCCGTCGCCTCGGCTTCCATCGCCGAGCAAATCAGCAGCGGCAGCAAGGCCATCACCGGCGTGATGATCGAAAGCCATCTCGTCGAAGGCCGCCAGGACACCAAGCCCGGCCAGCCGCTCACTTACGGCCAGAGCATTACCGACGCCTGTGTCTCGTGGGACACCACGGCAAGCATGCTCGATCAACTCGCCACCGCCGTCCGCGCCCGTCGCAGCAAATGAACTTCACTCGCGAACATCTCCAGCGCCTTGCGCAAGGCCGCATACTCGTGGTGGGAGATGTCATGCTCGATCATTTCATCTGGGGCCACGTCCGCCGTATTTCGCCTGAGGCGCCAGTGCCTATCGTCGAAGTCACCAAAGAGGAGTTTTATCCCGGTGGAGCCGCCAACGTCGCCCGCAACATCTCGCCCTTCTCGCCGCACACACACCTCATGGGCCGCGTTGGCAAAGACATGGCCGCCGACAAGCTGCGGACGCTCTTGATCGAAGACCAGGTCGATCCCGCACCGCTGCTTGTTCACGAAACACTCCCTACGATCTCCAAAGCCCGCGTCGTCGCACGTCAACAGCAGATCGTCCGCGTCGATCGCGAAAAACTGCTGCCGCAGACCGACGATGAGCTCGCCGAAGTCGGACAACGCCTGCGCCAGCTCGCGCCGAATCTCGATGCGATCATTCTTGAAGACTACGGCAAGGGTTTCATCACCGAAAAGCTCATGCAGTTGGTCGCCAAGATCGCCGCAGAACACAAACTCATCGTCACCGTCGATCCATCCCCGCGTAATCCATTGCCCTGGGCCGGAGTTTCACTCGTGAAGCCGAATCGACTCGAAGCCTTCGCAGCCGCCGGACTCGAAGACCACCTGCTGCCCGAAGTTCCTCTCGAAAACAAGGAACTCCTCGAAGTAGGCCGTGTTTTGCTCGCCAAATGGAGCGTCGCCAGCGTGCTCGTCACTCTCGGCGAACAGGGCATGATGCTCTTTGAGCGCGATGCAGCCCCTCACCACATCCCGACACGTGCGCGTGAAGTCTTCGATGTCTCCGGTGCCGGCGATACTGCCATCGCCCTGCTCACGCTCGCGCTCGCCACAGGCATGTCGTTGCTGGAAGCCGCGGAAATCTCCAATCACGCCAGCGGCATCGTTGTCGGCAAGCTCGGCACCGCCACATTGACGCCCGACGAGCTTCTCGCAGCCTTCTCATAATATGAGCACCGATTTCTCATCCTTTTTCAAAACGCACCTCAGCGAGCATCAGGACGCCATCGCTAAACTCAGCGCGATGAGCGATCAAATCGCCCCGCTGGCCGACGCGTGGCTCACCGCGCTGCGAAACGGCAAAAAAATCATCTTCTTCGGCAACGGGGGCAGCGCCGCCGATGCCCAGCATCTCGCCGCCGAACTCGTCGTGCGTTATCGCATCAACCGTCCTGCGCTCGCCGGGCTCGCCTTGACCACCGACACCTCGATCCTCACCGCGCACAGCAACGACTTCGGCTTTGAAACCGTCTTCTCGCGCCAGATCGAAGCTCTCGCCCAGCCCGGCGATGTCGCGCTCGGCATCTCGACCTCAGGCACGAGCAAAAATATCCTCCTCGGCCTTCAGGCCGCCAACGCACGCGGTTGCGTCACCATCGCCTTCACCGGCGAAAAAGGCGCGGATTGCGCCGCTGAAGCCAAACTGAGCTTCAAAGCGCCTTCTGCGATCACCGCACGCGTCCAGGAATGCCATCTCCTCATCGGGCATCTCCTCTGCGATGTCGCGGAGCAAAGCTTCGCGGCAGCTTAAAGCCCGCTCTTTCGCGTCCTTCATGGCCGCAGGCTCCCAAATTCTCAAAACGCTCTCGCTGGCGACGACGCTGCGCATGGCACGCCTGTTGTTGAGCTTCGCGCTCACCTGTGCGCTCGCACGTCATCTCGGTGGCGCGGGTTTCGGCCATCTTGCCGTCGCCATGGCGCTGATTTCGATTTTGCTGAGCGTTGGCGAACTCGGTTTCGCCCGCTACACGGTGCGCGAATTGATGAAGCGCGGCAGTGATCAGCCCGCCGTGCTCGGAATCACGATCACGGCTCGTTTCATCGTCTCGGTGGGCCTTTTCGCGGGTTTGATCGCCTGGATCGGCTGGCGCAGACCCGAAGGGGCGCTGCTGCTCGTGGTCTATGGCACGCAACTCCTCACCAATCCTGCCACGGAGATGCTCGCATGGCTGGAAGCCCACGGTCGTGTTTCAAAAGCCGCCGTGGCCCAATTCATCGGTTTCATTGTCAGCGCCGTCTGCATCGCCATTGGCATCTGGAACCATGCGCCGCTGTGGTTTTTCGCTCTGACGTATGCGCTCGAAGGCTGGGTCTTCATCGCTCTCTGCGCGTTCGTGTTCCGGCAGCATGGAGGCCGGATCAAACCTCGCGCCTTCCAATTTTCCCGCGCATTCGCCCTGGTCAGCCGTTCCTGGCCAGAACTCGCTTCTCAAGCCGCGCTCATTCTGTTGTTTCGTCTCGACACCATGATGATCGAATGGCTGCGCGGCGCTGAAGAAGCCGGCATCTATGGAGCGGCGGTGCGTGTCTCTGAAATGGCCTATTTCGTGCCAGGCATCCTCGCCACATTGTTTCTGCCGCGTTTGATGGAAGCCCGTCAAAACGACTCAGTGTTGTTTGAAAAACGTGTCGTCGATTACCTCTCCGCCTCGGTCATTCTTGCCTTCATCGTGGCCGCCGGACTGCTGATTCTCTCGCCATGGATGTCCACCGCCTTCGGTAATGAATTTGCTCGCAGCGGCGAAATGCTCCGCGTTCACGCCTGGGCCTTTATTCCGTATGCCATCGGCATCGCCCGCACGCAGATACTCACCGTCGAAGATCGCCTCGCGGCCAATCTCTCCTCCGTCATCCTGGCCGTGGCCATCAATGCCTGGCTCAATCTCATTTGGATTCCAGTTCATGGCGGTGTCGGCGCCGCCTGGGCCACGCTCGTGTCTTACACGCTGGCATGGGTTGTTTGCACTTACCTTTCGCCTGGATTGCGCACCCATGTGTCAGGCCTCATGACCCGTGCGTTCGTTGGTCTGCCACGTTTCACGCTGCTGCGCGTTCGTGCGCTGTTGCATTCCTGATCTTATGCAAGGCAAGGCATTCATCATTTTCCTCGGTGGCATTGGCGCGGTGTACGTCATGTTCTCCGTGCTGCTCGCGGGTGGCAACTCCATCGGTGCGCTCGCACAATTCCTCTCCATTGGCTCTTTCATCCTCGCGGTGGTGCAGCCACGTCTCGCCCTCTACCTCATGGTCTTTTACGCTGGCTACAGCGATCTGCTGAAGCGCATGATGATCTTCGACGGTCACGTCACCATGAACGACGTCATGTGGGTGCGCGCCCTCTGTCCGTTGACCCTGGCAGGCATCTGTCTTGGAACGCTCGTGCGCTCGCTGCACGACGGCAGCCTGTATCAGCGGCGGAAACTGATCTCGTTGCTCGTCTGCATCCTCGGCTTCATCATCTCCGCCGTCTCAGCTTTGCGCAGCGGTGGCGGCTTCAATGCGGCCGCCACGCAGCTCGCCGACGGCGCGGCCTACATGTTCTTGCTGTTCGTTGTGCCCTGCGTCTTCCGCACACCGGATCAAATCACCGCCTTCATCAAATACTGCCTCATCATCTTCATCCCGGTCGCGCTCTACGGCCTCAAGCAGCAGATCTTCGGCCTCAGCGACTTTGAAATCGAGTACCTGCGCTCCGGCCTCACCGTTCTCTCGAAACATCTCGACGACGTGCGTCCGCGTCCCTTCTCCACGCTCGTGGACAGCTCTCCCTTCGGCACTAGCTGCGCCATCTGCGCCTGCCTTGCTCTGATGGTGCGTCGCCATCATCGAGACACCGGTTCCAACACGTGGGGAACGATGAGCTTTGTGTTCTTTGGCATCTTTGTCGCCGGTTGCGTCGCCAGCATGACGCGCTTCGCCAACATCAACTGGGCGTTGCCCCTCTTGCTGCTGCCCGTGCTGCGGAGCGCTCGCGGCACCGCCACGCTGTACGCGTCCGTGGCCGCCTTGTTCTTCACCGCGTGCATCTTTGCGCAGGATTTGATCAACTGGGTCACCAAGCTCACGCTCTTGGCGCTCGAAAACTTCGGCGGCACCGCCATCGGAGAGCAATTCGCCCGCTTCTGGACCATCTGCGACCGCCTGGAGGGCATGCACGATCTCGCGCACAACCCGCTCATGTGGACCATGTTCGGCTACGGCACCAAAGGCGCCGCCGACATGCATGAGACGCGCATGGTCGCCAGTCACGATCTCATCTCGAACTTGCTGCTCGAGATTGGCTGGTTGCCGCTCAGCCTCGTGCTCATCATCGCCGCGCTCGCGCTACACTCCTTCCATCGCAGTGTTCTCCGCTTGCGCGGTACACCCACCTTCAGCATCTGCCTGTGGATGGTCGGCATCGAGTTCGGCCTGCTCGTGCACAACATCTTCGCCGGCAACGTCACTTCCACCTTCCCAGTGAACTTCTTCTTCTGGTTCATCGCCGGCGCGTTGAACGCCTGCATCATTCACCAGGAAAGTCTGCGGGTGAAAAAGCCCCTGCCGCCACAAACCGAGCCGCAGCCGGTGCATTTGCATCATCCGGCCTTCGCTCGCTCTCAAACCGTGCCATTCAACCGCACACTGCCACATGGCTGATTCATCCCAGCTTGTCGTCCTCACTCCCTACGCCCTGCGCGACTGGAGCGACCGGCCACGCCGTTTTCTCGATCCGGCACCCATGCCGTTTCGCAGCAAAGCGCTCGTCGGTGAGTGGTTTCAAAACGACGAGCAACTGGAACGCGACTACCACCGCCGCCAGCGCGGCGCCACACGCCGCATGGCTGATGCTTTGCGCCTGATCGTTGGCAACTACGCAATACTGCATCGTGCCCGCATGATCTACTGCCTCGACGGCATGCATTATGCGATCCTGCTCATGCTCGCGCGTGCTGGAATGTTCCGCACAGAGGGAAAAATCATCCGCCGCGTCGCCTTCCACGACACCGCGTGGCAAAAGCTCGCCGCGAAGCTGCGAGGCGCTCCGGCCGCCTTCCAAATTGAGTGCATCACGCACGAGCAGTTTGCTTCAGCCTCCAGCCATCTCGGCGCTCATCGCGTCATTTCCCGTCCGTGGAAGATCGACACCGGCTGGTTCCAACCTGCGCCCGATGCACTGCATCTCCGCGCTCTGCTGCCCGGAAACATCAGCCGTGACGAGTCCATCGTGCCACCGCTGCTTCACAGCGGCATTTCCATCACGCGCATTGCTCGTTCCGACTCGTTGCACGCCCGATTCGCAGTCGAAGTTGCCGATCCACGCTTCGAACTCGTCACCAATGCATCTCACCGCGAGTACCTCGAGCATCTGCACGCCGCGCCCGCTGTTTTGCTGCCCATCGTTTCTTGCGACGGATCCGCCGGCCTTACCGCCGCATTGGAAGCCATCGCTGCTGGCATTCCTATTCTCGCCAACCGTAGCATGGGCCTCACCGAACTCTTCGCCGAGTGCCAGTATCCTGTGCCGATGCTGCACAACCTCGATCCCGAGGCCTGGGCGCAGGCTTATCGTCAAATCGAAGAGCAGCATGATTCGCCCGAGTTCATGGAAGCACTCGAAAATTCACGCCGCCTGCTGCTCAAACACCACCGCATCCTGCCTGCAGGCGACGATTGGGCGCAGATCTTCGCCGCTGCCTGTGCCGCAGAACCGAGCGCGGCTGTCCACGAACTGCGTGAAGCCTCCGCCCCGGCATGAGACCCTGCCTGCTGCTCATCAGCCATGCCTACGCCGCGCTCGAAAACCGCAAGAAGCTCCAGGCGCTCGCACAGCATTTTGATCTCGTTTGCGTCACCTCCACCATCGAGCAACGCGTCATCCTCGGTCGCAAGGCTTCCGACTTCGACAACGATAACGATGCCGGTGCACGCAACTACCAGCTCGTCCGCTGCCCGCGTCGTGGCTCCAGCGACACCACCTTTCGCTATGCCGGTCTCGCCACCGTCATGCGATCACGTCGTTTCGATGTCGTCCTCGTCGAAAACGAACCTTGGGCTGTCGTCTGCTGGCAGGCACGCTTTTGGAAGTCTTTGCTTCAACCCAAGGCTCTGTTCGGCGAATTCACCTGGGAAAATGTCGAGCGTCCCGGCTGGAAGGGTTTCATCCTCGCACGAATCTATCGTTGCATGACTGCCACGACCGATTTCATCATCGCTGGCAATCAAGCCGCCTCCCAGCTTGTGCAGAAGCGTGGCGCACACTCCAACAACGTGCTCGTCGCCCCGCAGCTCGGCGTCGATCTCGCCAATCATCAGCCCGCGTCGCCCTCAGAACGCGATGAACTGCGCAAAGCCCAAGGATTGCCTTCAGACACCTTCATCATTGGTTACTGCGGCCGTTTGACCGAGGAAAAAGGCATTCGCGAGCTGTTTCAGGCCTGTGACGACTTGGGAAGCGTCCATCTCGCCCTTCTCGGCTCCGGCGCACTCGAACCGTGGCACAAGGAGCAGCAGCAAACACGTCCCTGGCTTCATCTGCTGCCGCCACGGCCGCATTTCGAGATTCCGGCCTTCCTGCGCTGTCTCGATGTCTTTGTGCTCGCCAGCAAACCTGTGCGCACCATGCAGCTTTGCTGGGAAGAGCAGTTCGGCCATGTCTTGATCGAAGCGATGGCCTGTGGCGTCACCACGCTCGGTTCCAGCAGCGGCGCCATCCCCGAAGTCATTGGCCATGACGATGCCATTTTTCCTCATGGTGATTCCAAAACACTCGCTGACCGCATCCGGCGCGTGATGAACGACTCCACACTCGCTCAAAGCCAGCTCGAACGCACCCGCATGTTCTACACCCACGACGCCGTCGCCGCGCTGTGGGCCGGATTCATCCAGCAAAAGCTCGCCGCATGAGCACTTACCGAGACATCCTCTATCGCGACTATTCCGCCTCCTTTGGTGGGCAGAAAGCTCTCGATGTCAGCGTGCAGCACGCGCAATACGACGCCACTTACGATCAACTGCCGCCGAAGCGGGATGCTATCATCGCCGATCTCGGCTGCGGCAAAGGCGAATGGATCGGGTGGATGGCCTCCAAAGGTTTCTCCAAGCTCACCGGCGTCGATCTCTCGTCTTCCGATCTCGCCATTGCCCGGCAAAACGATTCTTCCCGCACCTGGGTGCAAGAAAACGTCATCACCTTCCTCGAATCGCAAGATGCCGCGTTCGATCTGTTGCACGCGAAGGATATAATCGAGCACTTCACCAAGGACGAGTTCATCCGCTTTCTCACCGCTGCACGCAACGCGCTCAAACCCGGCGGCGAATTATGGCTGCTCACCTTCAACGCGCAAAGCCCACTCTCGTCCGCCATCCGTTACGGCGACTTCACCCACGAGATCGGCTTCACTCCCGCCAGCATGGCTCAGTGCCTCCGCGCCTGCGGCTTCAAGCACATCTCCGTTCAAGGCCGCCACTACTGCTCCAACTCCACCAGCGGCCAGATCCGCCGCATCCTTGGTCACATGGTCTTCAAGATGGCCGGCTTGCTCCTGAAAATTCGTCACGGCGAAGCAGCGAAGGAACGCTTCATCGACATGCACTGCACGCAGCCCGATCTGTTTACGATGGCCTGCAAAGTTTGATCACCCGCTCATGCACAGCATCGACGCTCCAGCGATTCAAGCACGCCATCGGTGCTTGCACGTTCAGGCAGCGATTCACCGGCTTCGTGGCGCTGTCACACGGCTGGCAGCTCAATCTCGGCTCACGCAGCAAATCAAACCTCTCCCGATGCCACGCCGGATCCCAGCGCGGCGAGGACGGTCCGATCAAAATGACTCCTGGAGTGCCACAAGCCGACGCGATGTGCATCGGTCCCGAATTGTTGCCCAAAAACAGCTTCGCTCCAGCGATCACACGCACCAGATCGTCGAGGTTGCTCGTTTTTACGCATTGCACCGCTTCACGCAAACCCGTCTCATCACCTTGCACGATCCAACGCACCGCATGCGTCTCCGCAAGCCGGTTCGCCAGCTCAACGAAGTTTCTCATCGGCCAGCGTTGATACTCGCGGCTCGCTCCCGCGTGAATCACAATCGCACCCGATTCATCGCGACCAAACGCGCTCAAATCCGGTGCAGGCATGACCTCCGGCAGTTCAAACTTCAATCCGGCAGTGAGCCAGTTGTGCGCAGCGACGGAAAAGTTTTCATTCACTTCCACGCGATAGGGAATCAAGAAGTTCAGCCTCACATGCGGCGTCTGCGGCCCCACGCACAGCTTCGCGCCGCTCACACGCGCCAGCAGATGCGCCACGTTGCCCTGATCATCGCCGAGCAAACAGGCATCCGGCTTCAAAGCCCGCAATTTAGCGGCCATTTGCGCCAGCAGCCAAGGCTGACGCCATGCACCATTGAACTTCGCCGTTTCAAACACGCGCAGTTCCACCTGTGGGCAGCAGACTTCATACAATCGTGCGGCCACCGGACTCGTGAGCACCACGATGCGCCAGTCGGGATGCGCTGCCACGAGCGACTGCACGACAGGCAGGAACACGACGTTGTCGCCGAGTTGGTTCACTTTGAAGACGAGCAGCGTCATGCTGGCGAACCCTACCATCACGCGTGACAGGCACGCAACGACTTGTGTCATGAGCGCGGCTCCTAAATGCCCCGCCTGTGACACAACCGCCAAGGCCGAGATCGGCCAGGCAGGTGTCTGCCAGCTCTGGCGCTGTGCCTGCGGACTCGTCTTTGCCGATCGTGCGACTTGGTGTGATCCATATTCGATCCGCGATTACTACGATCCGGCCAACCAGCCTGTGGAAAGCTATCCTCTGCGGGTCACTGCCACCGAGCGCGACCGCATCGCCAGTGTGCGGCGCTTCATTCAGACCGGCCGCTTGCTCGATTTCGGCGGCGGCATCGGCAAGACCGCGCTTGCCGCCTATGAGGCCGGTTTTTCCGCTCTCGTGCTCGAAGACAGCCACAAGGCCGTGAGCGATGGGAAAGCGCATCATCCCGAGATCGAGTGGCTCGAAGGCAAAAAGATCCCCGACAGCATCGCCGATGGCAGTCTCGATGTGATCACCCTCTTTCATGTGCTGGAGCACCTTCCTGATCCGCGTGTCGTGCTGGCACAAATCCATCGCAAGCTCCGTCCCGGCGGCCTGCTGGTTATTGAAGTGCCGAACTGGGGCAGTCAAATGCGTCGTCTGCGCGGCCTGCGCTGGCAATTCGTGCTCGATCATCATGTGAATCACTTCACCTCGGCCAGTTTGACGTCGTTGGTGGAAAAATCAGGCTTCCAAAGCTGTGCAGTCGAGTTTCGCCGCACCTTCGCCATCAATGAAAGCAGGCCTTGGAAAGAGCCGCTGAAGAAACTGCTGTGTCTGCTCGGTTTCGGCGACATTCTCCGCTGCGCCTTCCGCAAAACCGCATGAAACGCAAGCACGCCATTTCCTGGACCATGCTGGCCACCAGCCTCGTGCTGCTGATGGCCGTGCAGCCGTATGCGGCTGGCTACGGTCACTTTCGCCGCACGATGTTCGCCGAGCTGCTCATGCAGTGGAAGGATGCCACATGGCAGCACGGCGCGTTGCTGCCGTTCATTGTCGGTTACTTGCTCTGGCGGCGACGAAATGAGGTCGCACAGCTTCCAGAATCATCGAGCCGTTGGGGTTTCGTCCTCATTGTCCTGGCTCTGTTCCTCTACTTCGCCGGATTCCGCGCCAACAATTTCTACTGCGGCTATCTCGCGATCATGGCGCTGCTCGCGGGCGCATCGCTGTGGCTGGAAGGCGGGCAACGCAGCCGTGTCAGGCTGTTTGCGTGGTTGATGCTCGGCTTTCTCTGGCCGCTGCCGTTTCTGGAGGAGAACATCGGCTATCAGATGAGGCTCATCATGGTGCAAACGACAGGCTTCGTGCTGAATGCCGTCGGTGTCGATGCGCTCGTATCCGGCACCGCGTTGCAATCCATGCCAAACCTCGAATTCGGCAGGAAGGCGGGCGAGTTGTTCAGCGTGGGCATCGCCGCGCCGTGTTCCGGCATGCGCTCGCTGTTCGCGCTGCTCGTCGTCGGGGCTCTGTTCAGTTACTTCCGCCAGCGCGTGATGTGGCGCAGGTTCGCGCTGTTCAGCACGATCCTGCCCATCGCCATCGTGGCGAACATGGTACGCATCCTCGTCCTGATCTTCGCGGCGATGATCTTCGGCCAGAACTGGGCCATCGGCGATGTGGAGAAGGAAGTCTCTGTCTTCCACGAACTCACCGGCATCGTTGTCTTCCTCGTGGCGCTAATGCTGCTCCAATCCGCCTCCTGGCTGCTGAACCGTCTGTGCAGCGGACTCGACTTCAAACGCTCACGCACCATTTCGCGTCAGGTCGTCTCCTCCGTGTCATGATCGCCCGTGCTTTCATTCTTTTCGCGCTCTGCGGCATGACGATGCTGCTGTGCCAGTTCTCACCACAGGCCAAAGGTGGCGAAGAAGCGGGCGTGCTGGCCGAGTTACCGATGGTGGCGGGCAGTTTCGTGGGTGAATCCGAGCCGCCAAGCGACAAAGAACGCGGGTTGCTTCCCGCCGACACGATCATCGTGAAACGTGCCTATCGCACACCAGGTCGCTCGGTGGAAAATCGCGATCACGCGCACGCCTCGCTCGTCATCGCCGGGAATGACAGTCGCAGCATTCATCGCCCCGAGGTGTGCCTCGACGGCCAGGGCTGGACGGTCACCGATTCACGCGTGCGTGAGGTCAAACTGATCTCTGGCGAAGTTTTGCGCGTGCGGGATCTCGCCATTGAGCGCGAAGTGCTGCTCGATGACGGCACCAAGCTGCCGCTGCGTGCGCACTATGTTTACTGGTTCGTCGGCGTCGATGTCAGCACGCCGAGCAACTTTGAGCGGCAGATGTTGAGCCTGCGCGACAGCGTGCTGCACAACGTGAACCACCGCTGGGCCTACCCGTCTGTGATGGCCCGCGTCACGGCCAATCTCACGCCGCAGCAAAGTGGTGAGCGTCGTCGCAATGACGAGGAAACCGTCGAAATGATCCTCTCCCTCATCCGCAGCCTTGCGCCGCGCCTGCAGAAGGATTTGATGCCACACTCATGATTTCCAAGCTCCTCGCTCATCTCAAGCCTCTTGGCCGTGTCGCCGTCGCCTATTCCGGCGGTGTGGACAGTACGCTGGTGCTGAAGGTCGCGCTCGATGCGCTTGGGAGCGAAAACGTCGTCGCACTTCTCGCCGTCTCACCGAGTTTGCCGAAGAGTGAGAAAGACGCGGCCAGCGTACTCGCGAACCAGCTCGGTGCCCGGCTTGAACTGCTGTCCACCGAGGAAACGAACGATCCTGCGTATCAAGCGAACGAGCCGAACCGCTGCTACTTCTGCAAAGATCACGTCTATCGCGCCTTGCGGCAGTTTGCGGAACAAAACGGCATCGCCCATGTGCTCGATGGCATGAATGCCGAGGACACGCTCGATGTGCGCCCTGGACGCGCCGCCGCGCGTGAGCTGAAAATCCTCAGCCCGCTGCACGATCTCGGTTTCAGCAAGAATGACGTGCGCGAAGCCGCCAAAGCCCTCGGTTTGCCGAACTGGGACAAGCCCGCAGCCGCCTGTCTCGCCTCGCGCGTGCCCTACGGCACGAGTGTGACACCGAAACTGCTCTCGCAGATCGAGCGTGCTGAGGCCGCGCTGTTTGATCTCGGCTTCCGTGAGCTGCGCGTGCGCCATCACGGCGATGTTGCCCGACTGGAAGTGCCCGAGAGCGATTTGCCGCTTGCCTTGCAGCAACGCATCGAAATCACCGCCGCGCTGCGTGCCGCCGGTTACACCTACATCACGCTCGATCTCGCCGGTTTGCGCTCCGGCAGCATGAACGAAGTGCTTCAAGCCCGCGCTGTATGAACGAATCCAAGCTCCGCGATCTGCTTTCTCAAGTCAGCGAAGGCAAGCTACCGCCTGATCAGGCGCTGGAGCGTCTGCGTACGCTGCCCTTTGCCGAAGCCGGCCAGGTGCTTGCCGACACACATCGCGTGATTCGCCAGGGCTTCCCCGAAGCCGTTTATGCTGAAGGCAAGACGCTCACGCAAACCTCGGACGCCCTCACCGCACTCGTCGCCGCGCATGGCTGCGCTCTCGCAACACGCGTGACAGCCGGGATGGCCGCCCTGTTGCTACAACGCTTTCCCACCGGCAGTTATGACGGTGTTTCACGGCTGTATCGCATCGGCCAGATGGATGGCTCATTCAAATCGGCTCCCGTGGCCGTTGTGTGCGCTGGAACGTCGGATTTGCCCGTCGCCGAGGAAACCGCGCAGACGCTCGAATTTGCCGGAGCCAAGGTGAACCGCATCACCGACGTCGGCGTGGCCGGGTTGCACCGCCTGTTGGCCCGGCTCGATGATTTGCGTGCCGCCAGCATCGTCATCGTCATCGCCGGCATGGAAGGCGCGTTGCCCAGCGTGCTCGGCGGCCTTGTCGCCGCACCGGTGATCGCCGTGCCGACCAGCGTTGGCTACGGCGCGAACCTGAACGGCCTCGCCGCCCTGCTCAGCATGCTGAACTCCTGCGCCAGCGGCCTCACAGTGGTGAACATCGACAACGGTTTCGGGGCTGCGGTGGCTGCGGTACGGATCCTGAACATTCTGACCAGACCAGCCTGAAAGGCTGATAATCTACATATTGCCATAATATTTACAAATTAAAGCTCGATTTAGAGCGGCCGCATCATAGATTTTATATACTATGAAGCTCTCCAGACTCTTTTTGATGATCTTTACCGCCCTGTCTGCCACAGCCAGCGCCGCCACCATTTCGGTGACCGGTGTGGACGACAATGGTTCTGGGGGCGTGTACGAGATCGACGGCCAGAATTACTGGTGGATGTGTGTGGAGCCCGGCCCGCCCTCAGTGCAGGTGCCGACCTTGGGACAGACGATCACTGCGGACTCGCAGTCGTTCCTGGATGGCTGGGACCAGCAAAACACCGAACGCCTGGGCATTTACACTGGCGATCCCAGCCTCTATACCACAGCCATCCCGCGCCAGGTGGCGGTGATGGAGTACGTCCTCGACACCTACCTGCCTTGGAACACGTTGGCGGGACCGTCCGGCCGCTTCATCGAGCAGAGCAGCGACTCCTCGCTCTACGCGAACGACGATGCCTTCTACAATTCGTTCTTCGCCGTGCAGAACTTCCTGTCCGAGACCTACGGCAAGACAGTGAAGGAGGACTTCACCGACATGAGCGATTTTGTGGACTACTACGATGGCAACGCCACCCCGGCGGGCATCGCACGCTCCGGCCTCTTTCAGAACATCCTCACGGATGTGGAGGGCAAAGGAAACGCCTTCTTCGACACTTACACTGCCACCCACGGCTACTACATCGCCAACACCCTGTTTCCCTCGGCTGACCCGGACAACTGGCAGGACGCCCTCATCATCGCCTCCTTCGCTCCGGTGCCGGAGCCGGGCAGTGCGCTGCTGATCGCCTGCTGCGGCGTGGCCTGGATGGTGCGCCGTCGGCGTCGGCTGGCGTGATTGCTGAGTAGTCCGCGAGTCCGCTCGCGGTTCATTTTTTAAGCCACCGCGACAGAGTCGCGGACGACATGTCTCTCGAAGACGCCCTCTATCCGCTGCTCAAGCTCTACGAGGCAGCGCCACAGCCGGTCAAATCGCTGGTAGGCAGGGCGTATCGGGCCATTCCGGCGTCGTTGCGCTATGGCTCGGCCTATACGCGATTTCAAAATGAAGCGAGGGAAGTGGAATCGTGGGATGCAGAGACGATCCGGCGGTATCAGATCGCGGCGCTGCGGGATTCATTGATCGCGGCCTCCAAAGCGCCGTTCTATGCGGAACGCTTCGCAGCCTGTGGCGTCGATCCGACGAAGTTCGAGTCGTTGGAGCAACTCGCGGACTATCCGCTGCTGACGAAGCAGGATCTGCTGCTGCATCGCGAGCAGATGGTGAACCCGGAGTTCACAGCGAAACAACGCCTCTACATCACCACGGGCGGATCGAGCGGCGTGCCGGTGGGGTTTTATCTGCACAAGGGCGTGAGCCGGCCCAAGGAGCAGGCCTACCTCGAAGCGCAGTGGTCGCGGCGCGGGTATCGTGTTGGAGATCGTGTGGCGGTGATTCGCGGTGGTGTCACGTCGAGCAAGGCGCAGGGAGACATCCGCTATTACGATGCGACGCGCAACTGGCTCATTCTGTCCTCGTATCACCTCACGCCGGAGCGTCTGCCGGAGTATGTGGCCGCGTTGAACCGATTTCGACCGCAACACCTGCATGCGTATCCCAGCGCGGCGCTGATGCTGGCACGCGGACTGGAGCAGGCGGGCTTGAAGCTCGATTTCCCGCTCACCTCGCTGCTCTGCGGCTCGGAAAAGCTCACGGCGGAGTCGCAGCAGCATCTGGAGCAGTTCTTCGGAACCCGCGTCTGCCACTGGTATGGCCACAGCGAGCGCGTGGTGCTCGCCGCGCAGGGCCGCACCTCGAATCACCTGCATTTCTGGCCGACCTACGGCTTCGTCGAGTTCGGTGAGGCGGATGCGGACGGTCATCGCGAAATCATCGGCACCTCGTTTCACAATCACGTCATGCCGCTGATTCGGTATCGCACGGGAGATCTGGCGAAAATGACGAATGACGAGCCGAGCGAAGCGAGACAGACAGCCGAAGGCTGCCCCGAGGGTGAAACGCAGCGTAATCAATGCGGAATGACGAATGCCGTGGTTTCCGAGGTCGTGGGCCGCGATTACGAGTTCCTCATCAGCGCCACCGGCCGCCGCATCTCGCTCACCGCGATCAACATGCACGACAACATCTTCGACGGCCTCCTGGCCGTGCAGTTCTTCCAGGAACGCCCCGGCGAGGTGGAATGCCGCTTTCAACCCGGTCCGCAGTGGCAAAGCACCCGCGCGGAGGCGATGCGGGCGGGCTTGCTGAAGAAGCTGGGCGATGATTTCACGCTCACGCTGCGTGAGGTGAAGGAAGTGGAGAAGACGAGCGCGGGGAAGCACAAGTGGCTGATCAGTGCTCTAAAATCAACAATTTGAAGGCTTATCAATGAAACAACTCGCCCAATACCAAGACGGACGCCTGGAACTCCAGGACGTTCCTGCGACGGTGCCGCCACCGGGAGGAATTCTGGTGCGGACGACGTGCTCGGTGATCTCGCCAGGAACGGAACGGATGAAGGTGGAGCAGGCGCGGATGTCGCTGCTGCAAAAGGCGAAGGCGCGGCCGGATCAAGTCAAAAAAGTGATCGACACGGCGAAGACGCTAGGCTGGAAGGCGGCGCTGGAGAAGGTGCGCAACCGGCTCGAATCGCCAACCCCACTGGGTTACTCGGCGGCGGGCGTGGTGGTAGCGGTGGATGAGTTGAACTCGCGTTTTCGTGTGGGAGATCGCGTGGCCTGTGGCGGCGCGGAGTGCGCGTTTCATGCGGAGATGATCGCCGTGCCGGATCTGCTGGCTGCACCCGTTCCCGAAGGCGTGGAGGACTGGCAGGCGGCTTACACGACGTTGGCGTCGATCTCAATGCAGGCGGTGAGGCAAGCCGAGGTGCGGCTGGGAGATCGTGTGCTGGTGATGGGCCAGGGTCTCGTCGGCCTGCTGGCAACGAGTTTGCTGAAAGCCTCCGGCGCTCGTGTGCTGGCGGTGGATTTCGTTTCGTCACGACTGCAAACCGCGCTGGCGATGGGTGCGGAGCGTGTGGTGAATCCGAGTGAGACGAAGGTCGAGGACATGGTGCGTGAATGGACCAACGGCCACGGCGTGGATGCGGTGATCATCTGTGTGGGCGGCAAGTCCAGCGGTCCGGCGGATCAGGCCATCGCGTGCCTGCGGGATCGCGGCGTGATGGTGATCACGGGCATTTACGATGCCGAATTGTCCTGGAAGACGGCCTACATGAAGGACATCCAGGTGCGCTACTCGCGCAGCTACGGCCCCGGCCGCTACGATCCGCAATACGAGTGGGGCGGGAAGGATTACCCCATCGGTTATGTGCGCTGGACGGAGAACCGGAATTTTGAGGCATGTCTTGAGCTGATGCGCACGGGGCAGCTTGATTTGAAGCCTGTGACGACGCGGCGGGTGGGGTGTGGGGATGTGTTGGACGTTTACGACAAGCTGGAGAGCGAGCTTGGCGTGGTGATTGAGTATTGTAGTCCCGGCTTCAGCCGGTCTGGGGAGGTGGAGCCTACGGCGGAATCACAGATCCCAGACCGCCTAAAGGCGGAACTAAAGTGCGGCGTTGGGGTGCTCGATGTCATCGGCGCAGGAAACTTCGCGCGCACGATGCTGCTGCCGCATCTGAAAGGAAAAATCACGCTCGGCACCATCGTCAACGCCACGGGTCTGAGCGCTCGTCATGTGAAGGAGAAGTTCAGCTTTTCGGCAGCGGAAACAGACGCGGCGAAGGTTTTCGGGGGCAACGGCAACGCGGTGATGATCGGCACGCGGCATCATCTGCATGCGCCGCTGGTGCTGAAGGCGCTGCAAAGCGGGAAACACACGTTTGTAGAGAAGCCGTTGTGCCTGACACGGGAGGAACTGGCGCAGATGGATGAGGCGATGAGCTCCAGCAGCGGCAGCGTGATGGTGGGATTCAATCGCCGCTTTGCTCCGGCGACGGTGGCGATGATGCAGACACTGCAAAACATCCCAGGGCCGAAGACGCTGGCCTTCCATGTGAACGCAGGCGTACTGGCACCGGATCACTGGTATGCGAACGTCGAAGAAAGCGGCGGGCGTGTGCTGGGCGAAGCCTGTCACTTTTTTGATTTCGCCTGTCATGTGCTCGGCAGGCCGGTGAAGGTGACGGCGCAGACGGTCGGTCGTCCGGCAGTGCCGGATTCGGTGACGGCTCAAATTGAGTTCGCGGATGGATCGTCGGCGCAGATCGTTTATTCGGCGGAAGGCGACTCGGCGTTCCCGAAGGAAACGTTTCGGGTGTTCGCGAACGGCTCTGTCGTGGAGTGCGAGAACTTCATGCGGCTCTCCATCTTCCAAAACCGCAAACAGACGGTGAAGAAATTCGCCTCAAAGGGCCATGCGGAAGAGATGGCGGCCTGGCTGGCCTTTTTGAAAGGCGGATTGAAAGGCGGATCACCGCATCCGCTGCCGTATGAGCAGGCACGGCAGAGCATGCGGCTGACGTTTGCGGTGCTGGAGTCGATCCGCGAGGGACGAGGAATCGCGTTGTGATGAAGATCGCCTGGTATGCCCAAAGACTGCGCGCGATGAGCGCGGGCGAGATCGTGCATCGCGTGAGGGAGCGTCTTGGCAGGCGCAATGAGGCCGCGAAGCTCAAACGCATCTCACGCCGCCCGTGGGACGGCACGTTTGCCGATTTTCCGAAGCTGCCATGGCGACAGCAGGTGCCGCCGGACTTGCGCAAGCAACTGGCTGCCGATGCGGAGAAATTGGTGCGCGGCGAGTGGGAGCTGTTTGGCTGGAAAAGCGTCGAGGTCGGCGCGCCGCCGTGCTGGCATCGCGATGCGACGCTCGGCGTGGTGATTGACCCTGACACGCCGTCGCGAAAGCTCGATCACCGTCATCTGCCGCATGATGCCGACGCACGCGCGATTTGGGAGATCAACCGCTGGTCCGAAATGACGCGCATGGCGATGCACAGCGCGCTCAATGGCGATGTGCATGCCATCCGCGTCTCGCAGCTCTGGCTCGAAGACTGGTGCGACCGCAACCCGCCCGGCCACGGCATCAACTGGACGAGTCCGCTCGAAGCGGGGCTGCGTCTGATGAACTTCTGCTGGTTCGATGCGCTCGTACGCGGCTGCAACGACCCTGAGCTGGCCCGCCGACAGGATGAACTGACCGCTCGCATTGTTCCTGTTCATGCCTGGTGGGTGTGGCAGCGCAAATCCTTCGGCTCCTCGGCGAACAACCATCTCATTGGCGAACTGAGCGCTCTGGTGATGGCGATCACGCGCTGGCCAGCGCTGGTGCGCATGATCTGCACGGCGCAACGTGTGTGGAAGCTGCTGGAGCACGAGATTTTGCACCAATTCTCCGCAGATGGCGGCAACAAGGAGCAGGCGTTGCATTATCACCTCTTTGCCTGGGAAATGAGCTGGCATGCGGGACTGGCGGCGGATGGTTTGAAAGGCGAGGTGCTGGAACGGCTGACGAAAGCGGCGCAGTTCTTCGTGGATGTCGTCGAAGCACCCGGATGCTGGGATTTTGGCGATTCGGATGACGCGCAGGTGCTGCCACTCGCGGTGAAACGCTCCAACGTGGCCGCTGAGTTTCGCGGCTGGTTGCTGGGCCGGGCGGACGGTTCAGCGTTGCGCTTCTGGCTTGGGGAGCCGCCGAAAGGCGTGAAAGCCTCCATGCGCAGCAAGTGGCTGGTGCAGCCGGAAAGCGGGCAGGCGGTCTGGCGCGATGCGCGCTGGACGGTGCGTGCCGATGCCTCGCCGCTTGGTCTTGGCAGCATGGCGGCGCACGGGCACCTCGACGCGCTGCATGTGTCGCTCTGGTTTGAGCAGCATGCGCTGGTGATTGATCCGGGAACGGGCGCTTATTACGGCAACACGGCGTTGCGTTCTCGCCTCGCCTCCTGGGAGGCGCACAACGGCCCTGTGCCTGTTTCTGGCCGCCAGACGCCGGTGCGTATTGGCCCCTTTCTGTGGATGAAACATCACGCGGTGCCGGAGTTGGAAGTCAGTAACGACATCTGCGTCATGAGCTTCGCCTGCGAAGGACAACGCGTGCAGCGTGCCGTGCATGCCGCGCAGGGTTATGTGGAGGTTTGCGATGAGGTCGGCACTGAAACGCCTCATGTGGTGATGTGGCAACTCGCTCCCGGCTGGCGCATCGAGCAGGAGCGTAAGAACGGCTTTGTATGCCATCATGCCGAGTCGATTCCGGTGCATGCCACGCTGAATGGCGACGACATCAAAGAATGGGAGATTGTGGAGCGCGAGGCATCACCGCATTTTCGTGAACTGCTGTCATCGCAGGCCGTGAAGATCACATTCAAAGGCACGCTGACGACGATCTGGCGCAAAGCCGGGTGATTGGACGGCTGATTTGAAAACAAAAGGGCGCGGGAGAATCTCCCGCGCCCTTTTGTTTTCAGCCTCATGGCTTGAATTCGACCGCCTTGTAGCAGCGATGCTCCAGCAGCGAGGGTAGCAGCCCTTTGACGCTGGGATGCACGAGGTAAGAGCGGACATACCAGTAGATCGGCAGGACCGGTGCTGCTTCGAGCATGTGGGTTTCGGCCTCCTGTAGAATGGTGAAGCGTTTGGCGGGGTCGCCTTCGAGGAAACTCCGGGAAAGGAGCGCATCGTAACGTGAACTGCCCCAGCCTGTATTGTTGTTGCCATCGCCGGTTTTCCAGAGGGCGAGGAAGGTGGAGGGATCCAGGTAATCACCGACCCAGCCGGCGCGACAGACGTCGTATTCGAGGTTGCGCTGGGATTCGAGATAGACGCCCCAGTCTTGATTGAGGACACGCACGGGAATATTCAGATGCTGCTTCCACATGGACTGCACGGCCTCGGCGATGGTGCGGTGGGATTCGAGGGTGTTGATGAGGATGTCAAAGGCAGGGAAGTTTTTACCATCGGGAAAGCCGGCTTCGGCGAGAAGCTTGCGCGCGGCGGCGGGATCGAAGCGCATGATGGCGGGCGTTTGATAACCGATGCCGCAACCGGGCGGGGTAAGGCCGACGGCGGGCTTTTGCCCGGCGCGAAGGATGTTGCGGCAGATGGATTCGCGGTCGATGGCGAGAGCGAGGGCGCGGCGGACGAGCGGGTTGTCGAAGGGCTTCCGGGTGGTGTTGACGCGGTAAAAGTAGGTGGTTAAAACTGGCTCGTCGCGGTAGAAATCGGGTCGCGTCTCGCGATAGCCGGGGATTTTAGCGAGTGGGAGCGTGTTGGTGACATGAAGCTGGCCGTCGAGGAAGGCGCGCTCCTCGGTGGTGTCACTGACAATGGGGATGAAGCTGACACCGTTGAGTTTGACGCTGGCAGCGTCCCAGTAGTGCGGATTGCGCACAGTTTCGACGGCTTGATTGATGCGCCAGCTTGAGAGGACGAAGGGGCCGTTGCAGACGAGATTGCCGGGACGTGTCCAGCGCGTGTTGCGGTCGGTCATTTGGCCGTGTTTCTCGATGGCGTGCTGCGGCACCGGGAACCACGAGTAGTGCTTGAGCATGCTGGGCAGATACGGAGCGGGGCCTGCGAGGGTGATCTGCAAGGTGAGCGGATCGAGGGCTTTGACGCCGACCTGCGTGAAGTCGGTGAGCTTGCCGGTGTGGTAGGCTTCCGCATTGAGCATGGGGTAGAGCATGTTGGCATAGTCAGCACCGAACTGGGCGGTGAGGATGCGGCGGTAAGCGTAGAGGAAGTCTGCGCTGGTGATGGGGGTGCCGTCGCTCCATTTGCCCTGCGGCTGAAGCTTGAAGGTCCAGGTGGTGAAGTTGTCGTGCGTCCAGCTTGCAGCGGCACCTGGGCCATCGGCGTCAGGATTGTCGGGAGAAGGCGCGACGAGGCCTTCGAAGATAGCGTGGAAGATGTGGTGCTCAGGCTGGCCGGTGGCTAGGTGGGGATCGAGCGTGCCGGGTTCGGTGCCATTGCCGACGAGCAGGATGCCATCACGCGTGGCGGCGGCGATGCGCTGGGGGCGATTGGTGCGGGCGTGATGAAACCACGCGATGCCGCCGATGAAGACGAGGAGGATAAATACACGAACAAGCCAGCGCATGGCGGCGAACATGACACGCGGGCAGGTGTTCGTGCAACTGGAGTGGTGAGGCGGCGGCGAGGTGCAGTGGAGTGATGTAGTATTGGAGGAATGGAGATCCTGATCTCAAGCCACCAGTCCATGCTCCCGCCAGGCAAAACAAACGGCCCCGCTTTGCTCAAGCGGGGCCGCGTGGGGTTTTCAAGGCTCAGATTCCGGCGCTACTACCTGCCGAAACCAAAGCTGAAGCTGACGCCGCTGCGTGGTCGGCTGTAGGAAGGGCGATAGCCGCTGTAACCGCCTTGGCTGTAGCCGCCCCGGCTGCTGTAGCCAGGATTGTAGCCGTGGCTCGAGTGCCGGGGAGCCTGAGTGACCCACTGGCCGACGGGGCGGCCGCAGTGGTCGTAACCGACGATTTGATAGACAGCGATGATCGGCGAGCCGCAGGAGGTGTAACCCACGACGCGGGTCTGTCCGCAGGCATGATCAGCTTTGGCGGAGGAGGGAGCTGCAAAACCAAGAACAGCGGCGGCAGCGACAAGGGAGAGGATGGCTTTCATATGTGTGTGGAATTTGTTTCCGCACATTGTGACGCAGCCACCGGACGCCTATTCAGTCGCCGTGAAATATTTTTTCACGCCTGCTGCTGCGACATCGACTTGGGATCAAATGCATCGCGCAAACCGTCGCCGAGGATGTTCAGCGCCAGCAGCGTGGCCGAGAAGAAGAGGCCGGGATAGAGCAGGAGCCATGGATAGGTTTCCATGGCGTTGGCACCTTCACGGATCAGCACGCCCCAGCTCGCATCCGGCGGCTGAATGCCAAGCCCGAGGAAGCTGAGCGCGGCCTCCAGCAGCATGACGCCTGGCACCATGAGGCTGGAGTAAATGATGACGGTGCCGATGACATTCGGCAGCATGTGCTTCCACAGGATGTGCCAGAAACCAGCGCCACTGGCACGCGCAGCGGTGACGAACTCCAGATTCTTCAACGCCAGGACCTGTCCACGCACCACGCGTGCCATGGTGAGCCATTCCACGGCACCAATGGCGACGAAGATGATCCAGAACTCACGCCCAACGATGACCATCAGCAGGATGACGAAGTTGATGAATGGAAACGGATACAGAATGTCCACGAGGCGCATCATGGCTGAGTCGAGCTTCATGCCCGTGAGGCCGGCGATCATGCCATAGATCACGCCGATGAATGATGCGACCGCCGTGGCGAGAATGCCGACTTCCAGCGACACGCGGCCGCCATGCAGGATGCGAGTGGCGATGTCGCGACCGAGTTGATCCGTGCCCAGCCAGTGGGCCATGCTTGGTCCTGCGGCTTTGAGTTCGAGATCCTGCTGATCCTGCGTGTAATTTGAGAGCATCGGCCCAAACACACACAACAGCACCAGCAGCACGAGAAACCCAAGCGCGAAAGCATTGATGCGCTGACGCATAAGACGACGCCAGGCGGCGCGCATGGGTGAGACGCTGTTCATGCCTGGAGACGGATGCGCGGGTTGAGCCAGGCCTGGAGGATGTCCACCAGCAGGTTAAAGCCGACGATGAGCGCGGCGTAGAAGACGGAGATGGCCGTGGCAAGCGCGTGGTCATTGTTCACGGCTGCGGCGATGAAGAACTGGCCGAGTCCGGGCAGTTGGAACACGGTTTCGACGATGAATGAGCCTGTGAGCAGCCCTGCGGCCGCAGGGCCGAGGAAGTTCAACACTGGCAGGCAGGCGAGCTTCAAAGCGTGACGGAAGATGATGGCGAAATCGCCCGCGCCTTTGGCTTTGGCCGTGCGGATGAATTCCTGCGCCAAGGTTTCGCGCAAGCTGCCACGCGTGAGTCGTGCAATGTAAGCGCTGTAGATGATGCCGAGCGTGATGGATGGCAGCACCCAGTCCGTGGTGTCAAACCAGCCCGAGGTGTTGAACCATCGCAGCTTGAGGCCGAAGAACATCGCGATGAGCGGCCCCAGCACCATGCTCGGTGTGCAGATGCCGAGCGTGGCCGCGAGCGTGCTGCCGCGATCTTCCAGAGTGTTGGGTCGCAAGGCCGCCAGCGCACCCAGCGGCACGCCGATGCCCAGCGCGATGAGCAATGCCGGGATAGCGATGGCAGCAGAAACGGGGAATCCCGAAACGATCACCTCATCCACCGTGCGCCCTGCAAAGAGGTAGGACTCTTCGAAGTCGAACGTGGCGTAATGCACCAGATGCCGCCAGAGCTGCACCGGCCAGGGTTGATCCAGGCCGTAGTGCGCCATCTTCGCCGCCATCGCCTCGGGTGAAATGGCCCGCTCACTGCGAAACGGCCCGCCGGGCGAGCTTTTCAGGATCGCAAACATCACGCAGATCACCGCGAAGATCACGATGATGCCCTGGATGGTGCGGCTGACGAGAAAGCGGATCATTTCGACTTCTCGTAAAGATCGCTGATGTCAGCGGCGGCGAGTTCGACGAGATACGTCGCGATCTTGGCACCCAGAGCGTCGAAGTAGCGTTTTCCTTTCTCGGCTGTGCTGTGCTGGGGATCGCCGCTACCGGTGTCGTTGGTGGCTTTGCTCCACGCACGCTGCGCCCATGCCCATTTTTCGTTGATGGCCTTGAGTTTCCAATGGTTGTCGGTGCCGGAGCCCCATTCGCTTTTGGGAAGAACGAGGTTGGGATGTAGATGCAGGAGGAGACTTGTCTCGCGCTCATCCGCGTGATCACCGACGATGTTGAAAATGTCGTCGCCTTTCACGGCCTGATACCAGGAAACGCTGGAGAGGAACATCTTTGGATGCCGCGCTTGAAGTTCACGCAGCATCTGGCGGAAGTCGTTGCCGCCGTGGCCGTTCATGATGACGAATTTCATCACACCGACGCCTTCGAGGCTGTTAATGATGTCTTCCAGCACAGCGAGCTGTGTGCTTGGATTCATATTAATGCAGAACGGCACATCGAGCTGCCCGGTTTGCACGCCGAAGGGCATGTTTGGCAGGATGCCGACCTTCGCGCCCGCCTCCCAGGCGATGCGGCCCGCCTCGGCGGCAATGGCGTCGTTTTGCAGTGAGTCGGTGGCATAGGGCAGGTGCCAGTTGTGCGCCTCCGTGGCCCCCCACGGCAGAAGCGCGACCTCATAGCGCGTGGTTTTGACGTGCTTCCAGTTGGTTTCGGCGATGATCCAAGGTCTCGGGCTCATGAGGCGATGTTAAAGAGGCAAACGGTTGATGCAAAGCAGACAAACTCGGCCATTGGAGACGTTTCTCTCAGCCCCCATGTTTCGTGCCCTGATTTTTCTATGTCTCGTCTCCATGGCTGCCGCGGAGGTGTCCTTTTCGAAGCAGATCGCGCCGATTTTGATCGACCAGTGCGTGGAGTGCCATCGTGCGGGCAAGGCGAAGGGCAGCTACCGGCTCGACACAGCCGAACTGATGCTCAAAGCGGGCGACAGCGAGGCTGCGCCTGTTGTGGCGGGCAAACCGGAGGAGAGCGAGCTGTTCCGTCTGATCGTGGCGCATGATGGAGACGACCGCATGCCCAAAAAGGCCGATGCGTTGCCTGAAAAGCAGATCGAGCTCATTCGTGAGTGGATTGCGAGCGGTGCGAAGCTGGATGTGGCCGACAAGAAAGCCGCGCTGACCGCGATCGTGCCAGAGGAGGAGAAAACCCAGGCTCCCGACAAGTATCCGCGTCCCTTGCCGGTCACAGCGCTGGCGCTAAGCCCGGACGGAGGTACCCTGGCATGCAGTGGTTATTTTGAAGTGACTTTGTGGGATGTGGCGACGGGGAAGCTCAAATCGCGACTTGGCGGCATGCCGGAGCGCGTGCTGGCGCTGGCGTGGACTGCTGATCATAAACTTGCGCTGGCAGGGGGCGTGCCGGGACGTTCGGGCGAAGTTTGGATCGCCAATCCGTCGAAACCTGCCGAGCGGAAGCGTCTCGTGAATGCTCGTGATTGCGTTTTGGCGATGGTCGCAAGCCCCGATGGCAAGTTGCTGGCATGTGGTGGCGCGGACAACCTTGTGCGCTGCTTTGAGCTGACCTCCGGCAAAATGAAGTGGCAGATCGAGCCGCACGCAGACTGGATCATGGGCATGGCTTTCTCGCCCGACAGCCAACACATCGCCACGGCGAGTCGTGATCGCACCGCCAAGCGCATCGACGCCACGAGCGGTGAAATTGAAGCGACGTTCACGGGCCATGACTGCGCCGTTTTGAGCGTGGCATTCACCGTCGACAGCAAGGAAACGATCAGCGGTGATGTGGAAGGCGAGATTCGCCGCTGGGATCGGAATGGAGACGCAAGAAAGGACAGCACGCTGCGCCCCAACGGTCGCACGGAGGTGCTGGCAGTGGGTTTTCTCGACGTGGAGACGCCGCTGGCCGCTACAGGCAATGGCTCAGTCGTCTCGATGGATGCGAAGGCCCGCAAGACAAAGGAGAAGATCGTCCAGCATCAGGATCGTGTGAATGTGATTCTGGTGCGTCGCCAGGACCAAACCACGCGTGTCATCACTGGCTGCCATGATGGTGTGGTGCGCATCACGGAGGTGGGAAAAGCGGAGCCGGTCTTGCAATTTGTGGCTTCGCCGGGATGGTGACACGCCATGTTTGAGTCACGCACCGCCCCGCTCATACCACGCCATGCGTTCCTGCGCCGCATGGTGACGTTCTTCGGCCTGGCAATCGTGGTGGCGGCCATGGCGCTGGCAATTGGCGTGCTGGGTTATCATTTCATCGCTGGATTCGGCTGGATCGACAGCCTGCTGAATGCGTCGATGATCCTCGGCGGCATGGGGCCGGTGGGAGAGCTGAACTCGGACGCGGCGAAGCTGTTTGCCTCGTTTTATGCGCTGTTCAGCGGGCTGGTGTTCATTTCAGTGATGGGCATCGTGCTGGCACCGGCGGCACATCGGGCGCTGCATCTGTTTCACCTCGACGAACAAGACATCAACAAATCATGAATACCGAACGCGTCGTCATCGTGGGAGCCAGTGACAATCCCGAACGCTACAGTTACCGGGCACTGCTGCTGCTGCGCCAGCACGGTCATGAAGTGGTGCCGGTGCATCCGAAACTGGCGGAGATCGAGGCGATTCCCGTCGTGGCGGATTTGAGCCTGATTTCCGGCCCAGTGGACACGGTGACGATGTATGTCGGCGCGGCGATCTCGGCGGGATTGCAGGACAAGCTGGTCACATTGAAGCCCCGCCGGGTGATTTTCAATCCTGGCGCAGAAAATGCGGTGCTGTCAGAAGCTTTGCAAAAAGCCGGGATTTCTTGCGACGAGGCCTGCACGCTGGTGCTGCTGAACACGGGGCAGTTTTGAACAAGCCGTCAGGCTCAGAGGTCTTATCTTCGAAATTCCATGCTCGAAATACAGAAAGCCAAAATTTACGAACGCAGCCGCATGCGGGCGAAGGGTGTGCCTGACGAGGAGATCAAGCAGGCGCAGCATCTGCCGTTCAAGCCCGCCTTTGTGGAGGGAAAACGGAAACAACGGGCCGCGAACTCCACTGACGAGGTGCCGACGGGGCAGTTCTCGTTTCGCCGGCAAGGTTGAGCAGCGGTCTTGCCCGGATGCCATGACCTGCTAGCATCGCGGCACACCACGCATGCCCGCGAACCGCTTTTACTCCGCCTTCGACTTCGAGACGCTCGATCCACGCCCGTCGCACGCCGGCGAGTACCGGAATCCGTTCCAGATCGACCGTGACCGAATCATCCACAGCAGCGCGTTCCGTCGTCTGCAAAACAAGACACAGGTGTTTTTGTCGGGCGAATATGATTTTTACCGCACGCGACTCACGCACAGCATCGAGGTGGCTCAAATTGGCCGCAGTATCTGCGCGTGGCTCACCCAGCAGAGCGAGGTGCTGGGTGATGACTGCTTCATCGACCCCGATCTCGTCGAAAGTGCGTGCCTCAGTCACGATCTCGGCCATCCGCCCTTTGGTCATGCGGGTGAGCGCACGCTGCACAAGCTGATGCAGCCCTATGGCGGCTTTGAGGGCAATGCGCAGACGCTGCGCATCCTGACGCAGACACTTTTTAGTGAAGGCCGCAGCGGAATGAACCCCACACGCGCGCTGCTGGACGGCGTGCTCAAATACAAGACAATCTTCACCGAGAAGCCTGCCAACAAAGCCAACCATTATCTTTACGACGATCAGGACAAATGGCTCGATTTCACCATGGGCAGGCAGGCTTTCCCTGTGGAGCTCACTCCCGGCCAGGCGCGCAACGGCTTCAAAAGCATCGAATGCCAGATCATGGACTGGGCGGATGACACCGCCTACTCGCTCAATGACATCGCCGACGGCATTCACGCAGGATTCGTCAATGTTCAACGACTGGAGCGCTGGGCGGAGGAACAAAGCCTCAGCGACGACGACAAGGCCGATGTGGCCTTCTTGAGCAAGGCGATGCGGGAAAATCGAGTCGAGGGGCGACTGAATCGCCTCATTGGCGAATGCATTCGCGCCACGAAGCTCGTGCCGACGGCAAATTTCCTCAGCCAGAGCACGCGCAGGCATCAGTTCGCGCTGGAGATCGATCCGGTGCAGCGCCGCCGTGCGGATCTGCACAAGAAGATCGCGCTTGAGCTCGTCTTCCTCAGCCCGCAGCTCCAGCAGCTCGATCACAAGGCCGATTTCATCCTCACGCGGCTGTTTGAGGTGCTCAAGGATCGCTACATCGAGTCAGTGCAGCCGAAAGGTCTGCATCTCATGCCGGCCGCCATCGAGAAGGAGATTCAGAAAGCTGAATCCTCGAACGAACGCGCACGCCTTGTTTGTGACTGGATCGCGAACATGACCGACCACTTCGCCTTCCGCACCTACCGGCGTCTGTTCGACGCCGACTTTGGCTCGATCACGGATTTCGTGTAAACGGGACTACAGCTTCGCGATGCGGCGGCAGACTTCCTCGACGTTCGCGCGGCTGTTGAAGGCGCTGATGCGGAAGTAGCCTTCGCCGGCGCTGCCGAAGCCGCTGCCGGGTGTGATGACAACGTTCGCCTCATTGAGCATCTTGTCGAACATCTGCCAGCTTGTGAGTCCATTCGGGCAGCCGACCCACACATACGGAGCATTCACACCGCCATAGACTTGCAGCCCGGCTTTTTTGCACGCCTCGACGAGCAGCGCGGCATTGCCCATGTAGTGCTCGATGAGCGCTTTGACCTGCTCCTTGCCTTCGGGCGAGTAAATCGCCTCGGCTCCGCGTTGGACGATGTAGCAGGCACCGTTGAACTTGGTGCTGTGACGACGGCTCCAAAGCGGATGAATCGCCTGCTTGCCACCTGCTTTTGTTTTGCCCATGAGGCCTTTCGGAATGACCACGATGCCGCAGCGTACGCCAGTGAAGCCACCGTTCTTCGAGAAGCTTCGGAACTCGATGGCGCAATCACGAGCGCCTTCGATTTCATAAATCGAGCGCGGCAGCTCAGGATCGCGGATGAACGCCTCGTAGGCGGCGTCGTAGAGCAGCGTGGTGCCGTTCGCGAGGGCGTATTTCACCCAGGCTTCCAGCTGCGCGCGCGTGGCGACGGCTCCCGTGGGATTGTTCGGATAGCAGAGGTAGGCGAGATCGACAGGCTCGGAAGGAATGTCGGGCACAAAACCGTTCGCGGGCGTGCATTTGAGATAGTGCAGACCTGCGTAGGCTCCGCTTTCGTCTGCCTCGCCTGTGTTGCCAGCCATGACGTTGGTATCGACGTAAACAGGATACACCGGGTCGGTGATGGCGATCTTGTTCCCCGCGCCGAAGATGTCGAGGATGTTGCCGGTGTCGCACTTGCTGCCGTCGGAGATGAAGATCTCATCGGCCTCGACGTTGATGCCGCGTGATTTGAAATCGTGCTCGGTGATGGCGTTGCGCAGGAAGTCGTAGCCCTGCTCCGGGCCGTAGCCGCGGAAGGTGACGCGGTCGCCCATCTCATCGACGGCCTTGTGCATGGCGGTGCGGACGGCCTCGGGCAGCGCCTCGGTCACATCGCCGATGCCGCAGCGGATCAGGCGCTTCGCGGCCTCAGAATTGGCCTCCGTGAAGACCTTCACGCGGCGGGCGATTTCGGGGAAGAGGTAACCGGCTTTGAGCTTG
>CAMCWM010000034.1 GCA_945882215.1 Akkermansia muciniphila
GAGGGGTGTCGTCGCCGATGTCATCTGCGGTCATGTCGAGCATCAGCTCGCTGATCATGAGTTCCTTGAGGCGCTGGCGGGTGGGCATGCTGGGGATTACGTTTTTGAAGGAGGAGGTGGCAGCTTAAAGCATGCCGCCGTCGATTTTGAGGGCAGTTCCAGTGATATAGCTCGCCTCTGGGCTGGCAAGAAAGAAAACTGCCGCCGCCACCTCCGAAGGTTTCGCAAAACGGCGCATCGGCAGCTGCATTTTGAGCGCTTTGAGATGCTCCGGCGTCCAGTCGGCTGGCAGGCCGCCCTCGATGTAGCCGGGGCACACCGCGTTCACCGTGATGCCCATGCGGGCGGATTCCTTCGCCAAACTTTGCGTCAGCCCGATCACGCCCGCCTTCGCCGCCGCGTAGTTTGTTTGTCCAGCAGGCGAGGCGATGGCGCTGAGCGAGGCGATGTTCACGATCCGCCCTTGCCGCTGCCGCATCATCACCGGCAGCACCGCTTGGCAGCCGTGGAAGACCGCGTTCAGGTTCGCATCCAGCACGCGCGACCACTGATCCTGCGACATGTTCGCCAGCAGTGCGTCCTCATGGAATCCCGCATTGTTGATCAAAACACCCAGCGCACCTGCTTTGGCCTCGATTTCAGTCAGCGCGGTCTTCCAGGCCTCGGGCGAGGTGATTTCGAGCGTGATCAGATCGGCGCGCCCTGGAAAACGCGTCACCAGTTCCTCGGCACGGTCACGGCGCTCTCGCACGCCCAAAAACACGCGGCAGTCCGCCTCCTTCGTGAGGAAATATTCGGCGATGGCAAGGCCCAGCGCCCCATTCGCGCCGGTGATCAGGATGTTGCGGCTCATGCTTCTTGCATTGGAGTTTCACGCTCAAGGTTTCAAGCGAAGAGATGTGCTCCAAACCTGTGGCGATCTCACCCCAGGCCGCGCTTCACCGCCCGGAATGACGATTTGATTGTTCCAGAGCACCGCGTTCGTCGTGACGAGAGAAAACGGCACCTCGCCAGATGTGGACCACGACTGCAATTTCAGGTCAAAAACCAACACATCACGCGGAAAGCCCGGATGCTTCGATTTCGGCTCGAAATTCACGTTCTTGCCGTCATCACCGCCGATGATGAGAATTTTGCCATCGACCACTGGAGCCGGATTGGGCGCTGCCACGGCCACACGGGGCATGTTGGGTAGTTTTTGCCATCCTGTGTCCTGTTTGTAGGCCCACGCATCGTTCAGCCACTCGCGCTCCGGTTTCCCATCGGGGCCGGGTTTCAACGATGCACCGCTGAAGAGATGCACAGCGCCGTTCGCAGCGGCCATGCAGCTCAAAATGCGCGGTTTGCCGGGGCAGGGGGGTAGTTCCTGCCATTGAGCGCCGAGTTTCTTCAAGTGCAGTGACCAGAACGTGTTCATCGCGCTTGTCGCGGTTGGCGTTTCGATGCCACCGGCGATGTAGATCACGTCATCGAGCACGCATCCGCTCATGAAAGCACACGGCTTCGGCAGCGGCGGCAGCGCCACATGGTCCTCCAGCCAGAACACCTCGCGGAAGTGCTCCGTCGCGTTTCCACCACCCACGATGACGAGTCCGTTTTTCATCGTGAGACTCACGCCGTAACCGTTCGGCTTCGGCAGCTTGCCAACCACACGCCATGGACCGTCAGACTGCTCCAAGGCGTAAACCGTGTCGTACCAAAGCTTCGTGCCGCCCTCCCACGGCATCTTGTCGATGAAATGCGTCCCGCCGGCCACAATGAGAGCACCGCTGCTCACACCTGCAAAGGAGCCGGCGAAGCCTCGTTCATCAGGCAGCGGCGGCAGTTGTGACCATTTCAAATCAGCGGCGGTGGCGGCAACGGTGAGGGACATGAAGAGAAGAAGCGTGCGGCGCATGACCGGCACTTAACGCGGTTTTGCTGATAGTTCCGGCACGTTCGGTGCTTATTTTGGCACTCCAATGCTCACCCTTTCTGGCAAATCCCACGGCAAACTCTGCGACGGCGTCTCGCGTCGCGACTTCCTGCGCATCGGCGGCCTCGCCATGGGCGGGCTGTCGTTGCCGGAGCTTTTGAAGGCGGAAGCGGAGGCCAGAACGGGCCGCAGCTTCAAGTCGGTGATCATGATCTACATGTGCGGTGCTCCGCCGCATCAGGACATGTATGATTTGAAAATGGACGCGCCGCTGGAGATCCGCGGCCCCTACAAACCCATCAAGACCGCAGTCCCAGGCATCCACATCTCCGAGCACGCGCCGCGTCTCGCCAAGATCATGGACAAGCTGGTGCCGATCCGCAGCATGTGGGGCTCGCCGAATGGCGCGCATGACAGCTTCATCTGCTACACCGGCAAAGCGCCGCCCCCGAACGGCGGCAATGCTCCCACCGGCCGCCTTTCCGATCCGCCTTCCTTCGGCTCGGTCATTTCCAAGCTCAATGGCCAGGCTGATCCGGCGATCCCTGCCTTCGTCGGCCTCGCGCCCAAGGCCGGTCATCCGCCCTACGGCTCGCCGGGGCATCCCGGTTACTGCGGCAACACGCACTCCGCCTTCCGCCCAAACGGCGCGGGTGTGGAAGATCTCCAGCTCAACGGCATCACGCTCGACCGCCTCGAAGACCGCCGCTCGCTGCTCACCGGTTTCGACAATTTCCGCCGCGAAATCGACGCCAGCGGTCTCGTGAGCAGCATGGACGCCTTCAACCAACAGGCGCTGAACGTCCTCACTTCGAGTAAGCTGCTCAACGCGCTCGATTTGAGCAAAGAGACCGTGAAAACACGCGAGCGTTACGGCAAAGGCGATCCGAAAAACTATGGCGATGGTGCGCCGATGAACCTGGAGCACTTCCTCCTCGCCCGCCGCCTCGTCGAAGCCGGTGCGCGTGTGGTGACGCTGAATTTCGGCCGCTGGGACTTCCACGACAACAATTACCCGCAGCTCCTCCGCCACCTGCCGCTCTTCGATCAAGGCATGAGCGCCCTCGTCGAGGATCTGCACGAGCGTGGCCTCGACAAAGACGTGGCCGTCGTCGCCTGGGGCGAATTTGGCCGCACACCGATCGTGAACAAAGACGGCGGTCGCGATCACTGGCCGCGTGTCGGCGGCGCGTTGCTCGCCGGTGGCGGATTGCGCACCGGCCAGGTCATCGGCGCCACCGACAAACTCGGCGGCGAACCCACCGAGCGCCCCGTGCATTTCGGCGAGGTTTTCGCCACGCTTTACAAGCACATGGGCATCGACACCGTGAAGACCACGCTCAACGACCTCACGGGTCGTCCGCAGTATCTCACCGACTCCTGGCAGCCGATGCCGGAGCTGATTTGAGGCGGACGTGGCTTGCCCGTGACGCTTGCAGGGCTTATGAATGCCCCATGTATCCGATCAAAACGACCATCCCAGAGGGATTGGCACTCAAAGAGGGCGATGAAGCCGATCTTCGGGTGATCATTCAAGATGGCGTCCTGGTCGTGACCAAGGTTTTGCGGCAAAAGAGCGCGGAACCCCCCACTGCCGACTACAAGGTCAAGCTGGGTGCCTGGAACCGGAAGTAACGTGCTCGGAAAGGCCGGGCGTAAGCCGGGCGTATTTCGTGGCGCATGTCATTCCCGCATCCAGCACATCCCTACAGCCGCCGTGAAGTGATTCAGGCGGGTGCGGTCGGTTTGTTGGGACTTGGGATGAATCATCTCACGGCTTTGCAGGCCATGGCGGCTCCCGCGCGGCCACCACGCGCCAAGTCGGTGATCTACATCTTCCTCAGCGGTGGTCTGGCACAGCAGGACAGCTTCGACATGAAGCCGGACGCGCCCATGGAGTATCGCGGCGAGTTCAAACCCATCCGCACGCGCACGCCGGGCCTGCACATCTGCGAGCATATGCCCCATCTCGCGCGCATTTCGAAAAAGTGGTCTCTCGTGCGCTCGCTCACGCATGGCAGCAGCGATCACTCGCTGGGCCATCACATCATGCTCACGGGCCGCAGTGATGCGCCGCTCGGTTTTGATCCCAGCAAGCCGAAGAAGTCCGATCATCCCAGCATCGCCGCGCTCGCCACCGCGCTGCTGCCAAAGCGCAAAGACAACCTGCCGCCTTCCATCGTGCTGCCGGACAAGCTCGTGCATCGCCAGGGACGCACGCTCGCAGGCCAGTTCGGCGGCATGCTCGGCTCGCAGCATGATCCATGGTTCTTGGAGATGTCGCCCTACCACCCGGATCACTATGGAGCCTATCCGCAGTATCTGTTTCATCATGAGCGTGGCCTTGAAAAAGACGACAAGCTGCGCTTCCAGGCTCCGCATCTCTCGCTGCCGCAGGGGCTCACGCTCGACCGCGTGATGGATCGCGTCTCGCTGCGAGACTCGCTCGAAAAGCAGACTCAGAACCTGACCGCACTCGCAGGCGATGAAGCCTTCGACTCCACCCGTCAGGCCGCCATCGGCCTGCTCAGCAACCGCAAGGTTCATGACGCCTTCAGTTTGGAGAAAGTCGATCCCAAGCTCCTCGACCGCTACGGTCGTCACAGCTTCGGCTGGTCGCTGCTAATGGCCAAAAACCTCGTGCAAAGCGGCGTGCGGCTCGTGCAGGTCAATCTCGGCAACAACGAGACCTGGGACACGCATCAGGCCGCTTGGCCTAATTTGAAGAACTTCCTGCTGCCGCCGATGGACCAGGCCGTGAGCGCCTTGATCGAAGATCTCGACGCCAGCGGCCAGTTGGATGAGACGCTCATCGTCATGGGCGGAGAATTTGGCCGCACGCCGAAAATTTCCAGCATCACCCCCACGGCTCTGCCAGGCCGAAATCACTGGGGCCACGCGCAGAGCATCTTGCTCGCGGGGGGCGGCATCCAAGGAGGCCGCGTCATCGGCGAGACCGACAAAGTCGGCGGCTATCCCATCAGCGACGCTCAAACACCGGAAAACTTCGCCGCCACGATCTACGAAGCGCTCGGCCTGCCCCGCGAAACCATTTGGAAAGACTTCACCGGCCGTCCCCATACGCTTTACATGGGTTCGCCGATTGGTGGGCTGATGTAAAGTGGTCCGCACAGTCCCCTGTGCGGCGCGTGGCATGCTCTAGGTTTTGCTAAACGGTAAAAACCTCGCACTGGAGCCGTGCAGTGAAGTCTTGAGGACATTCGGCACGATGAAACATGGCGGAGCGCCGCACAGAGGACTGTGCGGACCACTATGACGTCATTCGACGCGCCATTTGCTCTTCAGCGCAGCCCACTCGTCATCCGGCGTCCTCTTTAATCCGCGCCACTCGGGCACCTGCATCACCACCTGCTCGATCAAATCAGCGCACTGCTCGGCAATCGTCACCAGCGTGCGGCGCATGCCCGCAGCTTCAGCGATTTGGATCATCTTTTCATGCTCCAGGCCGCCGCTGACGCGTTTCGCTTCTTCGCTGTCGCGCTGCGCCACTCGAAGCACATCCTCGGTGTGATGCGGCAGCCAGCGGCGGTTCTCGGTCAGCACGGCGGCCAGCAGCGGCTGCAATTCGGGCTTCCAGCCCTCATCGAACAGTTTGCCGAGATCTCCAAGCTTCTCGCCGATGCGCATGTAGTGCGGCTGGATCGCCTCCTTGGGCGTCGCGGCCATGTCACGGAAAGTTTTGGGCCAATCGACACCCAGTTCACCGCCAATCGTGTGAAACGTGAACTGATCCTGCACGATGCGATTTCGCGGTGTGTAAACGCCGTCGAGCAAATGCATGCGTATGCCGGGCTGGATTGATTTGATGAGCGAATCGCCGACAATGTGAACCATCCAGCCCAAGGCATACGCGAGACCACGCTCGGAGGTCATGTCATCGCGAATCGCCCGTGCGCAGTAGTCCGCCAGATGATCCCGCGGCACGCGCAGCATTGCATCTTCGCCCGCCCAACCGAAGACGAGATGGGCGCGACCGTAAAACAGTTCGTGGATCTGCTTGGGACGATACATCTGCCCATCATGCACAAACACCCACGGCCTCACTGCGCCGCCAGTGAGCGGGCTTTTTTCCAAAGGCACCGTGCCAAAGCCGACCTCGCGTCCGGTATCAACACACACGGCTTCCGGCATGACCTGAATGTCGCAGCCGATGTAGGCGCCGCACAGGAAGCTCGGCAGATGCCGCTCGATGATCGGCGTGATCGGCAGGCCGCGTCCCTTCGCGGCTTTCGCCGCGAGGATGCCATACATGGTGTGTCCGATCAGTCCGCTCATGACTCGGGAGCAAACGCAGGCCATGTAACTGGTCTGGCAAGAGACGTGACCCTGCCGGCGTAGGTTTGCGGCCATGCTCTCCATCTACTCCCAATCCAGCGGCGGCTTTTGCGATGGTGTGTCGCGTCGAAACTTCCTCAAGATCGGCGGACTCGCCATGGGCGGGTTGTCGTTGAATGACGTGCTGCGTGCCGAAGCGGCGCAGAAGGCGGGCAAGTCACACAAGGCGGTGATCATGGTCTTCCTGCCGGGCGGACCGTCGCATCAGGACATGTTTGATTTGAAGCCGGACGCGCCGAGCGAGATCCGTGGCGAGTTCAAACCCATCTCCACCAACGTCCCTGGCATCCAAATTTGTGAGCACCTGCCGCGTCTCGCCAAGATGATGGACAAATGCACGCTCATCCGCTCGCTGGCCGACTGTGACAGCGGCCACGATGCCTTCCAGTGTCTCACCGGCCGCAGCGCAAAGCGCCAGCCGCCCGGCGGCTGGCCTTCGATGGGTTCCATCGTTTCCAAGCTCGAAGGCAGCGTGAACCCGGCCATGCCCGCATTTGTCGGCCTCGCGCCGAAGATGGGACACATGCCCTGGGCACGCACGGGCGAGCCGGGCTATCTCGGTGTCGCGCATGCGCCGTTCCAGCCGAATCGCGGCGGTGGCACGGAGGACATGTCTTTGAATGGCATCACGCTTGATCGTCTCGGTGACCGCAAGACGCTGCTGAGCAGTTTCGACAACCTGCGCCGCGATCTCGACGCCACCGGCCTCATGGGCGGCGTGGATGTCTTCAATGAGCAGGCGCTCAATGTGCTTACGAGCCCCAAACTACTCCACGCGCTCGATTTGAACCGCGAAGACCCGCGCATCGTCGAGCGCTACGGCAAAGGCGAGAACCGCAACCGCGATGACGGCGGCCCGCGCCTCACCAGCCACTTCCTGATGGCCCGTCGGCTCGTGGAGGCCGGTGCGCGTGTCGTGACGCTCGCCTTCAGCCGCTGGGACTATCATTCGAACAACTTCGGCCAGCTTCGCGAGGATCTACCGCTGCTCGATGCCGGCCTCACCGCCCTCATCACCGATCTGCACGAGCGCGGTCTCGACAAAGATGTTTCAGTCGTCGTTTGGGGCGAATTTGGCCGCACACCGAAGATCAACGACAAAGGCGGTCGCGATCACTGGCCGCGTGTCGCCTCCGCGTTGCTCGCCTGCGGCGGCATGCGCCACGGACAAGTCATCGGCGCAACCGACAAACACGCCGGCGAACCCACCGACCGCCCCGTCGCCTTCGGCGAAGTCTTTGCCACACTGTACAAACAAATGGGCATCGACGTGACGAAAGCCACGCTCACTGACCTCACCGGCAGGCCGCAGTATCTCGTGGACGGCAATCTGCCGATGGCGGAGCTGGTGTGATTTGAGGCTTTGCGCATCGGGTGTCTTCAGTTATTTTTCGGCCATGAAGTTCACTGCCGTCTATGAACCCGCCACCGAAGGTGGCTACACCTGCTGGGTTGAAGAAATTCCGGCCGCCATCTCAGAAGGCGAAACACTCGAAGAGGCTGAAACCAATCTCATGGATGCGCTCAAACTCGTCCTGGAGTGCCAGCGCGAGCTTTCGGACCAGACTCGCAGCCAGCAAAGCGTGAAGCGTGCTCTCGTTCTCGCGGCATGAAGCTCGCCGATCTGGAGCGGCATCTCCGCCGACACGGCTGTGAGTTGTATCGCGAGGGCGGCAGTCATTCGATCTGGTGGAATCCCACCAATCGCAAGATCACGAGTGTTCCCAGGCATCGCGAAGTGAAAGACAACACCGCACGCGCGATCTGCAAGCAGTTGGAGATTGCTGCTCCTTGATTGAGCTCGTTCAAATTCGAGAACGCGACTTCCCCAGACAAGATTCTCATTCTCAGCCCGTAGGTTCTCGCCGTCATGAACCTGCCACGCCTCACCCTCCTCGCCGCCATCGCGTCTTCCTCGGCTTTTGCTGCCGATGCACCGCGTCCGCTGAATTTCGCGAACGACATCGTTCCCATCCTCACAAAGGGCAGTTGCAACTCGGGCGGCTGCCACGGCAAATCGGGCGGGCAGAATGGTTTTAAGCTCTCGCTGCTCGGCTTTGAGCCGCAGGAAGACTATGAGCACATCGTGAAGGAAGCGCGTGGCCGTCGTGTGTTTCCGGGATCGCCGGAGCAGAGCCTGCTTTTGACCAAAGGCACCGCGCAGTTGCCCCACGGCGGCGGCAAGAAGCTCGATCCGAACTCTGAGGACTACGCCGACATCACCCGCTGGATTCGCGAAGGCATGCCGTATGGCAAGGACACCGATCCGAAGATGGCCAGTATCAGCGTGGAGCCATCAAAGCTCACCATGCCGCTCAAAGGCGCGCAGCAGCTCAAAGTGACCGCGCATTACACCGATGGCAGCACGCGTGATGTCACCAAACGCGCTCTGTATGAGGCGAACGAGAAAGCGATGGCCGAAACGACCGAAACCGGCCGCGTGCAGCTCTTCGATCTGCCGGGCGATGTCGCCGTGATGGTGCGCTATCAGGGCAAAGTCTCGACTTTCCGCGCCACGGTGCCGCTGGGAGCTCCCGTGGATAAACTACCGCCCGTGAGCAACTTCGTGGACGATCTCGTCTTCGCGAAGCTGAAGACCATTGGCATGCCGCCGTCCGATTTGGCCGATGACGGCACCTTCGTCCGTCGCCTCACGCTCGATCTCACCGGCCGCCTGCCCACCGCCGCCGAGATGAAGGACTTCATGGCCTCCAAAGATGCCAACAAGCGTGCCGCGCTGACCGACCGCCTGCTCGACAGCCCGGAATACGCCGAATACTTCGCCAACAAATGGAGCGCCCTGCTGCGCAACCAGCGCACGCAGCCCACCTTCGCGCGTGGCAGTTACCTCTTCTATTCGTGGATTCGCGACAGCATCGCGGACAACAAACCCTACGACCAGTTCGTGCGCGAAGTCGTCGCCGCTGCCGGCGATCTCGAACAGAACCCGCCCGTCGCTTGGTATCGTCAGGTGAAGGAGCAGAAGCAGCAGATGGAGGACGTCGCGCAGCTCTTCCTCGGCACGCGCATGCAGTGCGCTCAGTGCCATCATCATCCCTTCGAGAAATGGAGCCAGCAGGACTACTACGGCTTCGCCGCTTTCTTCAGCAACGTGTCCCGCAAACCGTCCACCTTCATCGGTGAGGAGACCATCTTCCACAAACGCGGCATCGCGCAGACGCAGAACATCCGCACGAAGGAGAACGTCATGCCCACCAGCCTCGGCGGCAGCGCTTTGAAGCTCAAACCCGAGCAAGATCCGCGTCACGCGCTCGCCGAATGGATGAGCGCGAAAGACAATCCCTTCTTCGCCCACACGCTCGTGAACCGTTACTGGAAGCACTTCTTCAATCGCGGCCTCGTCGAGCCCGAGGACGACATGCGTGAAACGAACCCGCCCGTGAATCCCGAGCTGCTCAGCGCCCTCGCCGCCGACTTCGTGAAAAGCGGCTACGACATGAAGAAGCTCATCCGCACCATCGTCACCAGCACGACCTATCAGCTCAGCGCCGTGCCGAACACGCACAACGCCAAGGACCGCCAGAACTTCAGCCGCTACTATCCAAAGCGCCTCAATGCCGAGGTGCTCTACGACGCAGTGAACACGCTGCTTGATGTCGAAAGCAACTTCGCCGGTCAGGCACCCGGAACTCGCGCGGTCGCGCTGCCGGACAACAGCTACAACCAAAGCACCTACTTCCTGAGCGTCTTCGGCCGCCCCGATTCATCGAGCGCCTGCGAATGCGAGCGCACGCAGGAGGCCAGCCTTGCGCAGAGCCTGCACCTGCTGAATGCCGCCGACATCCAAACCCAGCTCTCCCGTGGCAATGGCCGCGCCGACATGCTCACCAAGGACGCCCGTCCCGACGACGACAAGATCACTGATCTCTACCACATCGCCCTCAGCCGCGAACCCAACGCTGATGAAGTGAAATTCGCCCACGCGCATCTCGACAAGAAAACCACCGGCAAAACCGGCGACGAGGCATTCAAAGGCAAAAAAGAGGCCTATGAGGACATCTTGTGGGCTCTGCTGAACACGAAGGAGTTCCTCTTCAATCATTGATCGAGAGCGCCGCTTCATGCGGAGCGCGGACGCCCTCGTCCGCCTTCCAAAATCCAACTCAGGACCAGCCAAACGCCCATGAACTCTCGTTCCATGCCTTGCCGTCATTTTACCTTCTTGCTCTCTCTGGCCTTCACCGCCAGCGCGTTCTCCCAGGCCACGTTCCCCACTCCCGCGCTCACCGGCATCGCTCCACTCGGCTCCAAAGCCGGCGCGACCGTCGAACTCACGCTTCGCGGCACCGATCTCGATGCACCCATCGCCATTCTGCTCAATGAGCGCTCGATTCCCGTCAAAAGCCCGAAGCCCAACGTCGTCAGCCTCGCGTTACCCGCCGACCTGAAGCCTGCGCTCTACGATCTTCGTTTCGTCGGTCGCTACGGCGTCTCCAATCCGCGCGTGTTTGAAATCAGCACGCTCGACACCGTCGAATCTCCCGGCACGAACACCAAGGCCGACAAAGCGCACAAAGTCGTGCTGAATTCCGTCATCCAGGGCGCCTTCAAGTCCGCCGCGCCGCACTGGTTCACCTTCGACGCGAAAAACGGCCAGACGATCACCGCTACTTTCAATGGGCGTCGTTTCGACACGCGCACGGAGCTTCTCGCCGCCGTCAGCGCGCCCACCGGCCGCGAACTCGCCCGCATGCGCGATGGCGTGCTCACCTTCACAGCGAAAGCCGACGCCACCTATCGCCTCCGCTTGAACGAACTCATGTTCCGCCCCGGCGATGACTACAGCTACCGCGTCACACTCAGCACCACACCGCCTCCGGCCCGTCTCGCCAGCAAAGCAGGCCCTGTGCGTCCCGTTCAGATCGGTCAGACCATTCAAGATGCCTTCCTGCCGCTCGGTGCTGCTCATAGCTTCGATCTCGCCTTCAAAACCGGCGAGAAATTCATCATCGAGGTCCATTCGCATCAACTCGGCCATCCCACCGATCCACAGCTCGTCATCGAGAACCTCAAGGCCGACGGCACACTTACCGCGCAGGCCGAAGTCGCTGACGCGCCCGCCATCACACCCGCGCCGAGTCTCGCCGTGCTCAACCGCGATCCCTCCTACGCCTACGAGGCCAAGGCCGACGGCACTTTTCGCCTCACGCTGAACGACGCCTTCGGCTCCACGCATCCGTTTGAGCTGCGCATCCTCAAAGAAGCGCCCAAACCCCCGGCGCTCATCGCCATCAATCCCATCCTGCCCGGAGCGAAAACCAAGACCGCCGAGTCCGGCAGCTCCAACGTCCCGCGCAACGGCATCGCCGCGCTCGAAGTTGTCGCGCCGAACCGCAACGCTTTGAGCGAAGCCATCGAATTGAAGGCGGAGAACCTTCCCGCAGGCGTCACTTGCCTCGGCGGCTTCATTGGCAAAGCCCAGTCTCTCGGCTACATCGCGTTTCAAGCCGCGGCCGATGCTCCCGCAGGGGCCAGCGTGCTCAGCGGCATCTCCAAAAGCCAGTTCGTCAGTTACAACGTGACCGACATGACCAAAGAAAGCCCGCTCTACCGCACCTCGGGCGCTCCCGCCCTCGGTGTGAGCACGCAAACCGCGCCCGCCTTCATCCAGACCGAGAAAACCGACATCCTCGAAGTCGCCGCCGACGCCAAACTCGAAATCCCCCTCAAAGTCACCCGCCACGCCGAGTTCACCGACGCTCTCAAATTGAAAGTCCTCGGCCTCATCGCAGACGTCACCAAAGCCCCCGAGGCCGACATCGCCGCCAAAGCAGCCGATGGCAAATTCACACTCGATGTGAAGACCCTCAAGCTCGCCCCCGGCGACTACGGCATCATTCTCCAAGGCCCCGCCAAGATGAAAATGCGTCGTGGAGTCGAAGAACTCACCGCCGCCGAAGCCGATGCCAAAAAAGCCGTCGAGGCTCAAGCGGTCGCCAAAAAGCAGCTCGACGCCGCCAACGCCGACGCCACGCCGAAGAAAGCAGAACTCGTCAAAGCGGCCACCGCCGCAGTCAAAGCCGCCGACACCGCCAAAGCCACTGCCGACAAGCTCGTCAAAGACCTCACCGCCAAAGCCGCGCCCAAGGAGGCCACATTCATCGTCTATTCCAATCCCATCCGCATTCGCGTGAAGGAAGTGGCGAAGAAGTAACTGAGCCGCGTGACGTGGTTCGTGGTAGTTCCGACACGCAAAGCATAGGCTGCTTCATCGGAATTCAGTTTCAGCAGTTCATCCAAATCTTGGCCTGCTTGTTTGGACTCGGTGCTCTTATTGACCGGAGCAATGCAAGCATGCCCAAACTCGATTCGCCATCATCGCCGCATGTGGCTGCTTTTCCGCGTCATGAAACTCAAATTCACTGCAACCCTCATTTCCACCGCGCTGGCGCTTGCCGGCATCGCGCTCGTCGCCACCAACTCCACGCCTCCCATGGCCGCCGTGCGGGCCGCGCCATTCATCTTTGGCCCGCTCCTTGTCACTGCCTTGCTTGGACTTTTTCTCCACTCACGAAGCAGCCAGCGCACGCTCACGGCTTCGGCCGTTCTTTTCGCCGCTGCCTTCATCTTGTGGTTCCTCAACCTGTTTTATTGGAATCTCGACCCCCAAAACGGCATCGCTCTTCTCTTCACGGGAATCTATTCCCTGCCTGCGATGATCCCCTTCTGGATCATCGCTTTCGTGCAGCGCAAGAAGTAGACTTTTTGACGGCTTCCGCGGTCACTTCATCGGATGCAGCTTCAGCAGCTCATCCGTCGTGAAGAGCATCATTCGGCCTTTGTTGGCGTCGCGGATGGTTTTGACTTCGGCGGGGGTGATGGGGTCGGCTTTGTTGCCGAAGTGGTTGCGGACGAAGGTGAGGACATTGGCGATTTCCTCGTCCTTGAGCATGCCACCGAACGGCGTCATGGGGACCTGGCCGTTGTATTCTTTGTCGCCGACCTTGATGGGGCCCATGAGACCGTACATGGCGATCTTGATGAGGCGATCACGGTCGCTGGTGACCCAGGGGCTGTTGACGATGCTGGGGAAGGCGGGATCAATGCCGGCGCCATTTGGCTGGTGGCAGGTGACGCAGTGGCCTTCGCGGAAATAGACTTCCTGTCCGGCGGTGAACTGGCCTTTCGCGACTGCGCTGAGATGCGCGGGTGGTGGGACGACTTTGTATTCAGGGCGCACGACTTCAACGACGCCCGCGAGGCGGTCCGCCGCGGTTTTGGCGGCGTTTTTGTTCCAATCGTCGAGCGGGAGCTTCGAGGCGATGGCGACGATGTTTTTCGCGGCGGGGATGTTGGGCAGCCAGGAGGCGGCGACGATGGCCTCCAGGCGGACGCGGCCGTTTTCATCGGCAGCGGCTTTTTCGAGCAGGGCGACGTGATCGGCAATGCGGTGGGTGTTGTAACGCAGGACGCGGACGGCGGCGGCGCGGGCGTGGAAGTCGCTGGAGGCGAGCATTTCGCGGAGCAGGCCTTCATCGGCGGCGTTGAGGCCCCAGGTGGTCCAGAGGGCTTCGAGCTTGGCGTGGGTGTCTTTTTGCTCGGCGGCCCAGGCTTTGACGGCAGGCAGCACTTCGCTGGCAGGATGTGCACGGAGTTCACGGCGGGTGCGGTAGCGCTGGCGCATTTCGGGGGCCTTCAGGTTCTCCAAAAGGGCGGCCACCGGTGCTCCGGCGACGGGTGCTGCTTTCACGAGTGGACGTGAGGGATAGGTGATGCGGTAGATGCGGCCATGCACATGATCGCGCAGGGGATCGCGGGCGTTGTGCTGCATGTGGCCGATGAGCACGTTATGCCAGTCGATGACGTAGAGGCTGCCATCGGGGGCGAACTCGAGATCGACGGGGCGGAAGTTGCCATCGCTGCTCTGGAGGAGGTTGTGGCGGTGGGAGGTCTTCCAGCCGGTGCCTGCGTCTTCGATTTTCACCTGCTTGATGCCGAGGAAGCCGATGGCGTTGCAGTAGATGAGGTCGCCCTGCACGTCGTCGGGGAAGTGGCGGCTGCTGACGACTTCGAGGCCGCTGGTGGGGCGCACCTTGTGCTCGTTCGGGACGAGGTCGGCGGTGGAGGGTGTCTTGCTGCCAAAGGTGGGCTTCACTTCAACGGGGAGCGCCCAGTTCATCGTGGTGCCGGAGGTGTGGAGGAGGAAATCCTGGCCCCACTGGTCAAAGACGAAGCCCCAGGGATTCGGGATGCCCATCTGGATGGTGCGCTCCAACTGGCCACGCTGCGGGCTGTAGCGGAAAAAGCCGCCATCGACGCAGCGCACGGGGCCGTAGGGTGTCTCGACATTGGAGTGGAGGAAGACGCCCTCGCACATCATGAAGGCTCCGCTGGGGTCGGCGGTGAAGGCGCTGATGGCGTGGTGCGTGTCATGCGTGTCAAAGCCGCCGAGGATGATCTCCATGCTGTCGGCCTTGTCGTCGCCATTCGTGTCGCGGATGAGCACGACATTCGGCTCCTGCGTGACATACACGCCCTCCGGGGCGAACTCGAAGCCGATGGGCAGGTGCAGCTTGTCGGCGAAGACGGTTTCCTTGTCCGCTTTGCCGTCGCCATTGGTGTCCTCATAGATGAGCAGCATGTCATTCGGCAGCGCATCACCGGGGCGGTAGTGCGGGTAGGTCGGCATGGTGGCGACCCACAGGCGGCCTTTGTTGTCGAAGCTCATCTGCATGGGGTTCGCGAGGTTCGGGAACTCCTTCTCGGAGGCAAACATCTCCACCTTGTAGCCTTCTGGCACGGTGAGGCTCTTCACGGCTTCCTCTCCATACAGATACTTCGTGCTGCCGTTCTTCACGCTCGGCACGTAGTTCGTGGGCACTTCGGCGAGCTTGTGCGTTTTGCTGTCATCAACTTTTAAATCGGTGGTCTTGCCTGCGGCGACTTGGCTGACGAGCTCATCACGCAGCGCGGCCATCTCGCGGGTCTTCTTCACTTCATCGGGGTAATTCTGCGGGCCATACGGATTGTAGCGCTGGCCGTGGGTGTGGACGCCGTTGAGGATGTTGTAGTCGCAGTTCCAGAACCAGTCCTTCTGCTTCACAGCTTCGTGCACGAGTTTCGGATCGGCCTTCGATTCGTAACTGGCGTGGCCATACAGGCCGGTGGCGAGCAATTTGGCGACTTCAGCATACCCCGCGTCCGTCGGCACGAAACCGCCGGTGGTGAAGGCCTCGCCGCCTTTGGCATAAATGGCCTTCGTCGGCGAAAAGAGGTCGATGTAGGTGAGGGAGTGCTTCTTCGCGACCTTCTCGATGGCGGCGGCGTAGAGCAGCAGGTTGGAGTTTTCCACGTCGCCCTTCGGCAGATCGCGTTTCGCACTCTGGTCTTCATACGCGACGGGGCTGACGAGCACGACACGCGGCGCGGTCTTGCCATTGTAGGCCTTGCTCAGCGTGTGGACGACCCAGGCGTCGAGTTCCGCCTCGAAGTTGCCCACCTTGCTCGCTCCATCGAAGGATTCGTTGTAGCCAAAGAAGCCGACGATCGTGTCTGCCTTCAGATGCGTGAGCCACTGGTCGGGCGTGGGGTAGAAGCCCTTGCCGTTGTGAGTCGTCTTGTCCGGGTGGAATTTCTCCGCGCCGGGGAAGGCCCACTGCGACACGCGTGCCGGATGCGGACGGAAGCCCGGGGTATCGCCCACATGGCCCATGTTGCGGAAGAAGAGGGCTTGGTTCGGATAACGAAGCTGCAACTCGGTCTCGATGCGGCTGTACCAGGTGTCACGCTCGGCGAGGCCGTTGCCGACGAGCACGATGCGCTCGCCTTTGGTCGGTGGAGCCACGTTTTGCGCACGGGCGGAGGTCGCGGCAGGCGGTTCGGCACTCGGTGCATGCGGCGGCTGCTCGGTGGCGGCGGCTTTCTTGTCGCCTGGCAGGCCCAAGGAGGGGCTCTTGCCCGTGGCGAAGTCACCGGGCTTCAGATTGCGCTCTTTATAATAGTCGCTCTTCAGCGCCGAATACATCGTGGGGCTGAATGGATCGACAAAAGCCACATCGGCCTTCGCAGGCACTTCCAGGCCGAGCAGGTGATGCGTGGCATTCACGATCAGGCGGCGCAGGTCTTCGTCCGCGAAATCGACCGAGGCACCCATCGTCGTGCAGAAGGACTTGCCCGTCGCCTTGCCATCCGGCGCGGTGTATTCAAAGAGCCAGGCCAGCGCCTGCATCGGGTCGTTCTTCGGTCCACGAATCGGCACCGAGCGGTCGTGCAGCGTCTCCGTCACCGCACCACGCAGCAGGATGGTCGCCTTGCTGAGGTCCAGGTTCTTGACCGCATACACATCCGTGGTGCCAAAGATCTCATCCACACCGCGCAGCACCGGGTGCTTCAAATTCGCCGTCTCGAACACACTGCGCGTGCCTTCCTTCTTGTGCGCTCCGTGATGCGCCACCCATTTCTCGCCGAGAATTTTGAGGCCGAATTCGCTCCACTTGAAGTCGCCCGTCTTCGCCCCGCCGCTGAAGGCATGCGTGGCCGTGCGGAAGCCGATCACCGGCTTCCCGGCGTTCAGGAACTTCGCGAAATGCGCCAGATGATCGTCCGGGAGCTGACGGAAGCGCGTGCCGATGATCATGAGGTCCGCATCGCCGAGGAGTTCGGTGCCACGGATGTTCTTTTGGTTGTTCGGGTCGATGTAGCCCGCCTTTTCGTCCGTGGAGAACAGCACGATGCAATTGAAGCCATGCTTCTTGGCCAAAATCTTCGCCAGCATCGGCATCGACTCCTCCGTGCGGTATTCCTCATCGCCTGCTACCAGCACGATTTTCTTGCCACCACCGGCTCCGCCCGGATTCGCGGCGATTTCGAGGTATTCCTGCGCGGACGCGACCGAGCCGAGGAGTGCGAGTGAGAATAGAAGATGCTTCATGGTTGGGAAAAACTGCGGGGAGCCGATATACCGCACAAGATGGCGGAACCGGACAAGAAAAATGCACAGCGGAGCTTTTTCTGCCTACGCCACCAGCTTTCGCAGCCGCTCCGTGACCTCGTCCCGGCTTAAAGCACCCGCCGCGACAGCAAGGGTGAGGTTTTCCCAGTCGTCACTGTCAGGCTGGGGCTTCAGTCCGTTGAGTTGTAGAAAAACGAGGCAGGAGCCAAGTGCGGCACGTTTGTTGCCGTCGATAAACGGATGATTACTGCAAAGGTAGAACAAATAGGCCGCTGCGACCTCGACCACGTCGCTGAATGGCGACTCACCACCGAAACTCGCTTGTGGTGCCGCAATCGCAGACTCCAGCAAGGCACGGTCGCGAAGGCCGTCCGAGCCGCCGAACTGCGCTATAGCCTCGCCATGGATCTCCAGAACGATGTCCACGGTGAGATGAAGGCAGTTGTTGGCCGTCGTCTTCATGCCAGACGCTTCATCGTTCGAGCATACTGCTTCATGGTATCCTTAATGAGAGAGGACACGTCCTCCTTCGATGGCATAGAAACAATAGGTGCGATGGTGATCGTCCCACCGGCATGCACTTCCACATTCACTTCGTCACCGACCTTGAGCCGGGCGAGTTGAAGGAGCGCGGAGTCAAAGATGATGCCTTGGGAATTGCCTATTTTGGAAATGGTCTTGAGCATGCGTTAAACTATGTATTACACGCTCATTTGTCAAAGCCGCATTCCATCTCGGCGGCCTCACGCCACGATCTCCTTCAGCACGCCCGAGCTATCCCCATGGCGCTCGGCATTCACGCCGATACCGTGGAGCATCGTGAGCCACGCGTTGCACAGCGGCGTGTCCTTGGGCGCGACGATGTTGTGGCCGAGCTTCAGGCCTGCGCCGCGTCCGGTGAGGATGGTGGGGCAGTTGCTCAGCTCGTGGCCGGTGCGGATGTTGCTGCCGTAGGCGAGGGCGAGGTTGTCGAAAAGGCACGAGCCGTCGGCTTCCTTCGTCGCTTTGAGTTTGTCGAGGAATCCGGCGAGCAGCTCGCTCTGCGCGATGTCGCGGCGCTGGGAGGCGTCGAGCTTCTCGCCGAGCGTGGTGTGGTAGTGGCTCATGTCGTGTGGATGGACTTTGATGTCCATGGCGGTGAGCAGCGTGGCCACAGGCTGGCGGAAGGTCATCACGCGCGTGCTGTCCGTCAGCATGGCGGCGATCATGATGTCGTAGATGAGTTCTATTTCGCTGCGGCCGTTGCCTTGCGCGGTGGCGGCAGGTTCTTTGATCGGGGCCTTCGGACGCGGCACTTCCATCCACTGCTCCTCTTTCGAGAGGCGCGTTTCGATGTCGCGGATGCCCTGGAAGTATTCTTCGAGCTTGGCATTGTCGTTTTTCGCGAGACCGCGCTGGAGCGACTTCGCGTTATCGATCACGGCATCGAGTACGCTGCGTTTTTGCGCGAGCATGGCCTTCTGCTGAGCGAGCGGCGTGGTGTCTTTGGCAAAGAGACGATGAAAAGCCGCCACGGGGCCGTTTTGACCGCCGACGGGCTTGCCGCTCACATCCCAGGCCATTGAGAGTCCAGGACCGTGACCGCTCATGTCGCCGTTTTCGCTGCTGTTGAACTGAAGGGAGGCAAAACGCGTCTGCAGGCCGATTTGCGCCGCAGCGACCTGATCCGCGCTGATGCTGTTGTGAAAGCTCTGGCCGGGCTGCGCATAGCGGTTCGCACCGGTGAGCCACATGGTGCTGCCCCAGTGGCCTTCGTTGCTGTATTTGTTCCAGAGTCCCTGTACCACGCTGAAGTCCTTCTTATGCCGCTCCAGCGGCTTGAGGCCGGTGGTCAGCGCATAGTCTGGGCCGGGCGTCTTGATATCGGGATACCAAGTCGTCTCGGTGATGCCCCAGCCGAAGCCGAGGAAGATCAAACGCTTCGGCGGTGCCACTGGAGCCGCCGCCGAGGCAAAGCGGCGAAAGCCGAGCGATTCGAGCATCGGCAGTGCGATGAACGAAGTGCTGGATTGAAGGAAGTGGCGGCGGGTTTTCATGATGAGGTATTACTTCGTGTGGAACTCTTTGCTTGCGACCAAAGCGTGGACAAACGCCCGCAGGCCAAGTTTCTCATTCTTCGCGGCGGCGAGCATGTCAGCGATGAGCGGCTCGTCGCGGAAGCCTGCGGTTCTGCCGAGCGCATACTCGATGAGGGCCGTGCTGAAGCCGCTGGCGAAGTTGTCAGCGCGTGAGGCGATGATGTCGCGCAGTTCGAAGTAGTCTTTGAAGGCGGGGCCTCGGTGCAATTGGGCGCTGGCTGCGATGCTCCAGGTCTTGCTCGCTCCTTTCACGGGTTTGCCCTTTTCATCCATGACCTGATAGCTGTCCTCGGTGCGCCACTGGCCGACGGCGTCGAAGTTCTCCAAGCCGAAGCCGACGGGATCGATCTTGCGGTGGCAGCTCGCGCATTGCGCGTCTTCCTGATGCATTTGCAGGCGCTCGCGTGTGGTCAGCACCTTGCCGGCGAGGCGGGCGATCTGAGGGACATTTGCGGGCGCAGGCGGCGGGGGATCATTCAGGAGTTTGCGCAGCACCCAAGCGCCGCGCTCGACGGGGCTGGTGCGCTCGCCGTTGCCGCCCATGAAATGAATGGCCGCCATGCCGAGCAATCCGCCGCGTGGCGAGTTCGCGGGCAGCTTCACCTTTTGAAACGCATCGCCCTTCACTCCTTCGATGCCGTAAAAGTCGGCGAGCAGGTGGTTGATGATGGCGTAGTCGGCTTTGAGCAGGTCGCTGAGCGGCGAGTTGGTTTTCATGATGTGCTCGAAAGTGGCGAAGACCTCGTTTCGTGCGTTCAGCTTTGTGCTGTCATCGAAGCGCGGATACATCGCGCGGTTCACCTGAAAGAAGTCGATGCGGTCCATGCCGAGCCACTGATGCACGAAGCCGTGCACGAGATCACGCGAGCGTTCATCGTCGAGCAGGCGCTTCGTTTGCGCGGCGAGCACCTCGGGCTTGGAGAGATCGGCTTTGAGCAGTTCGTCATCCGGCGGAGCGCTCCAGAGGAAGTAAGAGAGGCGGTTGGCGAGTTCGGAGTTGGTCAGGGAGCTGCGTTTCGCCTCATGAGCTGGCTCGGCCAGATACAAAAACATCGGCGAGGCGAGCACGACGGAGAGTGTGTCCTTCAAAGCGGCGCTGTGTTTCGCGCCGGCTTTGCGCTGCGTTTCGTAGATGGCGGTGAGCTTGTCCACGAAGCTCGCGGGCGGCTCCAGGCCGCGAAATGCGATGGTGCAGAAGCGTTGCAGCGCGGGCTTCACCTCCGTGACGGCACCCGCATCATCCAGCGGAACCGCGAGAGCCGCCAAGCCCGGCGCTGAGTTCGCAGGATCGCTCACGCGCTCGATTTCCATGTAGTCGATCCACAGCACGGCCTCAGGACCGATGCCATTGCGCTTCACGGCTTCCTGCCGTTTGCGACCACCTTCCTCATTGTTATCCCAGGCACCTTTTTCGCGAATGAAGAGGGTGCGGTCGCCTCCATCGGTCACCGACTTGGTCAGCGTGAAGGGCATCTCGACGATCTGCGGCTTCTCCATGGTGCCGGTGATCTCAAAAGTGGCGCGCACCATGCCGTTGCGTGGATGCGTGCCCATTTCGAGGAACTTCTGCTCGGGACGCGCGTCCTTTGCGGCGGCGATGCGCACGCGGAAGACGAAGTTGCCGCTCGACCAGTCACCCGGCACCGGAAGCTGCAAAAAGCCGAGCGCCATCACTGCCGGATGCATCGTCGGCGTGCCGAGATAAGCGCCTTGGTCGAGATGCGGGCGGCCGAGGTAGTATTCGTGATACTTCTGCCAGTTCTCGCCGAGCGCGGAGTTGGCCTTGTCCGCGTTGTTCTCGGTGGTTTTGAAACCAAAGCTCTCGGGTGAGGGTGCGCCTTTGAATCTGGCCCACTCGCGGCGGAAGTTGTTCGGGTGCGTGGCTGTTTTTCGGAGTTCCGTGGCGGCCGCGACATTCTCCGGCTTTGCGGCAGCTTCATCCACGGCCTTCACCCAGGCATTGGCACGCGCACGGGCGTCGATCTGCTCCTTCACATACTTGCTGACCTTCTCATTGGCCGTTTCGCACTCGAAACGCACTTTGCTCACACTTTTCGCCGTCGTGCTGCCGACCTGGCGATTGTCCCCGATACCAAACTTCACCAACTCGGGCTCCTTCGGCTTCTTGTTGGCCGTTTTACGCTCGATCTCGAACCAATCGACCCAGATCGCGAGTTCGGGGCCGCGGCCGTTTTTCGTCTTCCCGGCGTTAAAGATGCGCCGCGTCTGCTCATAGTGATCGTTCGTGCCTTTTTCGCGCAGGAAAATGGTGCGGTCCTGATTGTTGCTGTGCTCCTTCGTGATCGTGAGCGGCATCTCGATGATCTCCGGCTGCTCGATCGTGCCGCTGACGGCGTGCGTGCTCAAAGGCTTGCCGTTGCGCGGGTTCGTGCCGAACTCGATGTAGCGCTGCTCCGGCGCAGACTCCGGCGTGTGACCGAGGCGCACGCGCACGATGTAATCGCCCGCCGGCCACTTGTAGGGGATGAGCCACTGCAGGCTGTCATTGCCCAGATCGCCGACACTGACGGTCAAATACGCGCCGGAGTCGAGATGCGGCTTTTTGAGGTAATGCTCATGATACGGCCGCGTGAAGCCCGTGCCCATTTTCGTGCCGTAGCCGAGCGCTCGGGTCGCCTTGTCAGCGTTGTTCTCCACCGTTTTGAAACCAAAGCTCTCGGGCGCGGGCGCACCTTTGATCTTGGCCCACTCGCGGAGGAACATGTCGTTGTTCTTCGCCGCTTTTCGCAGTTCGGCCACCACGGCGGCGTTCTCCGGCCTCGCGGCGGCCTTTTCGACCTCGGCGGCCCATTTTGTCGCGCGTTCGAGCGCGGCGAGGTTCTCCTCGTAGTTCTTGCGGATACGCGTGTTGTTCTCCTCGGCCTCGATGTGCAGCTTCAGCGCCTCATCGGTGGCTGTGAAGCGCGTGAAGGCCTCGTCGAGCGCCTGCAGGCCGAGCGATTGATACTGCTCGAACTGGTTCGCTGACATGAAGAGGTTCGAGCCAAACGTGTCAAAGCCGCCCGTGCCCGTGTCACTTGGCAGCTCGGCAACATTGATGTCCACGCCCAGCAGATCACGCAGCGTGTTTTTGTATTCACGCCGGTTCAGCCGCCGCATCGTGATCACCCCGTGTTGATCGTTCAGCGCACGTCTTGCCGCGACCATCACATTCGACAAATCATCGAGAAAATCCGCTTTCGCCTCGTTCGGTGGCTGCTTTTCATCCTCCGGCGGCATGTCGCCCGAGTTCATCGCATTCAGTACCTTCTGCCACTTCTCGGCCGTTTCGACATTCGTGATCACCAGCGGCAAGTCATCGACCCGAAACTTCCCTTTCTGCTTCTCCGGCCCGTGACAGCTCACGCAGTGCTCTTTGAAAAGGGCACGGTGTTTGTCAGGCATCGCCGGATCGGCAGCATGAACTGCCAATGGAATGAGAAGGAAGAATGCTGCTCGTTTCATGATCTTTAGAATCGCCCACCGTCCACTATGAACTGCTGCGCGGTGCACGCGGCTCCATCATCGGCAGCGAGGAAGAGAACCATCTGCGCGAATTCGTCGGGCATGATGCGGCGTTTGAGGGCTTGATCGCGCATGGTGCCGGCTTCGCCTTCGGGTGACCACCACTTGGTGAGCTGGCGCTCCGTGGGCACCCAGCCGGGGAGCACGGTATTCACACGAACGCCATGCGGGCCAAAGGTGCGGGCCATGGTGCGTGTGATGCCTTCCACAGCCGATTTGGCGATCGCGTAGCCGGGGAAGAAGTCCTCCTGCATCATGTAGCTGCTGGAGCCGATGTTGATGACCGAGCCGTGTGCTGCGGTGATCATCTGCGGTGCCAGCGCCTGGATGGCGAAGAAGTAATGCCGCAGGTTGGTGTTGATGCGGTTGTCGAAATACTCGGTCGTCATGTCCTGCCAGTCGTGGCGGTCATCGTTGGCGGCGTTGTTGACCAAAACGGTGACGCTGCCGAGATCGCGAACCGCAGCGGCGCAGGCGGACTTCAGCGCTTCGATGTCGAGCAGATCGACCTCGTAAAACAAGGGCGTATGAGCTACGCCCGCGTCGATGCAGCGCTGAACCGTGGCTTTGGCATACTCCACGTTTTTATCCACAAAGGCCACGCGGCTGCCCTGTCTTGCAAACTGCTCTACGAGGGCGCTTCCAATGCCATCCGCGCCTCCAGTGATGAAGACGGTGCGATCAACGAGTGATGGGTAACGGGCGTATTGGGGGGGCATGGAGAAGCGCTCAGTTCAGCAGCAGATGAAACACACGCAGTGCCGTGCCAGTGCCTTTCAGGTCGTGATCGGCAGCGATGCGGACTCTCGCAGTGTGAGGGCCATCTTTGAGTCCGTCGTCGAGGATCAAAGCCCATGGCAGATGCAAGCCCGCGCTCCAGTGTGTGAAGGTTTCGAGCTTGCGATACTCGCCGCCATCAATGCTGAACTCGATCTGGCCCGCATCAGGCCCTGCGGCGATGAAAAGGCCACAGCCGGTGCCTTCGAAGCTGAACTCAAACGCAGCGCCTGGTTCGACACCGACGAGTGCAGGCACATTGACGAAGCCAGCGCGTGTGCTTTTGCCATCGGTAGGTTTCCAAGCAGTCTCCAGCGTGAAACCTTTGATGATCTTCGCGTCGGCGATGTTGACGAAGCGGCCCTTCGCATAGCTTTGCGGATCGACCATCGCGGGAAGAGCGTGCGGTTTCGCGGCATCGACCAGCGGTTTGGCAAAGGCGGCGTCGAGCATGCGGGCGATGCTGTTGGCGTAGAGTTGATGCCCGAAGGCGGAGGGATGCAGGCCTTTGAAGTCCTTGTCCCAGGTGAACTCGCCAGCGTCAATGCGGTCGGTGACTTCGAGCGCGAGATTCAGCGATGCATTGCCATACGCCACGGCCACTTTCTCATGCTGCGCGATGGAAACGGGCACTTTGCCTTTGTGGTAGTCGTCCATGTGCGGCGGCATGACGAAGTGCATGTGGATGATGTCCGTCAGCGGATTCGCCTCGCGAGCATGACGCACCACGCCCTCCATGCCACGCAGCATCTGCTCAGGATGATCGGGGATGTTCGAGCTGTCATTCACCGCAGCCTCGACAAAGAGCAGATCAACTGGCCCTTTCGACAACACATCGCGCTCCAGCCGGAACGCATGCGGCACGGAGCCCATCGAGCCTATGCCCGCTGCGATAAACTCGAACTTCGTCTGCGGAAACTTCGCCTGGAAATACTTCATCGCATGATCCCGCCAGCCTCCGCCTGCCGTGATCGATCCGCCGAGGAAGGCGATGCGTCCGGTCTTCTCCCGCTCGAACTTCCGATGCGCGTTCGCCAATCCGCCGCGCAGCTCGAAGTAGTCGTGCTCCTTCGGCAGTTTGGATGAATCGTAGCGCGTGCCGGAGAGCTGCTGATCGAGCCATGGCGTGATTTTCTCCGCCCACTTTTGCCCATGCGCACGCAAACCAGCGCCGCTGAAGTGAACGCCGAGCCCTTTGCGCTCACGCAGCGGTCCCTTCAACGCATCGCTGTCCGGTCCAGGCTGTGCGAGGCCGTCTTTCCAAAGCGAGGCCTGCGCGGCACGGATGTCAGCGCTACCTTCATCGCCCGGCACATGGTAGCTGGCCTGCGCCACGAACCACGGCGCTTCAAAGCCGGAGTCGCGTCGCGAATCACGGATGACTTTCTCCAGATACTCGCGGTAAAGCTTCCCGGCGAGGGTGCGCGTCGTGTCCTTCTGATTCGCATCGCTCTCGCCCTGATGCCAGAGCACCGCACGGAAGCCATTGTGACCCAGCGGCCTCATGCGGGCGATGAAGGCATCATACGCTGCTCCATTGCTCGCCCACTGGCCATCAGGCAGCTTGGAGACACGACTTTCAATCGTCGGTGGGTTCGGAAACGTCGTGTCTTTCGGCAACCACTCGCGCACACTCGTCGCGCCGATGCCGCAGGCCACGAAGCCGACCGGCACGTCAAAGCGCTGCACGAGTGCATCGCCCAGCGCTGGCATGAAGCTGCCCATGCGACCGCTCGCGCCCGGCTGTGGATCGTCCGCGATCTGCCACTTCGTGCCATCAAAGGCCGCCACACGCCGCGTCTGCGTCGTTTGCTTCTCTTCACCATGATTCGCCGAGTTTGACTGCCCCGCGACGACAAACACCTCGCCGATACCGACATGCTCCACCGCCGCCGTCGCGACCGCCTTGCCATCCAGCATCGCCCGCACCTCCACCCGATGCCAACCACCCGCCGGAGCCGTCACGCTGGCCGAAAAGTGCTCCTTTTCGATCTGAGCACTCAAAGCCTGCCACCTGCCCTTCGCACCGATTTTTGCCTCAAACTTGGCTTTGCCCGCATCGAGCCCGCTTTGCGATCCACGGATCAAAACGGTGCCCTCCGTGCTCGAATGCCGCTGAATCACCTGATGATCGAGCGGCGAGGTGAGCGTGATTTCGGCGGCGGAGGCGAGAATGGGTAGCGCCAGAATGAGGAAGTGCAGCCGCATGGGGAGAAGGGTCAAGAAGGTTAAGGAATGGTCAAGGCGGACCACCTTGACCTCTTGAGGCATGACCACAGCCTGGAAAGGCTATGCTACGATGCTACTTCACATGCAGCACCCCGCGCATGATGATGCCGTGGCCGGGGAAGGAGCAGACGAAGGGGTAATCGCCGGCGGTGGGAAGGGTGAATTCCAGCACCTCCTCTTTGCCCATGTCCAGCAGCTTGGTGTGGTGGAGGACGTCGTCGCTGGCGGGGATGAAGCCTTTTTCGAAGCCGGCGGCGCCCATGACGATGGCGGCGTTCATGACGGCGTCGGCTTTGCCGGGCTTGGTGACGAGGAGATTGTGCGGCATGACGTCGGTGTTGGCGAAGGTGAGCTTGATCTTCTTCCCGGCCTTCACGTTGAGTTCTTTGACGTCGTACATGAGGCGTTCGCGGATGGTGCCGATGCGGATGGTGGTCAGCTCAGGCGTGTCGCTGAGGATGCCGGACTTCTGCGCCTTCTCCTCGGCTTCTCCGGCGATGACGCCGCCTTTGGTGCTGGCTTCGACGTTGAACCAAAGTTGCTGCACGACGTTGGCGGCGTTGCGGGCGTGGAGTTCGGGGCTGGTTTGCAGTTTGGCGAGCAGCGCGGTGTCGCGGACGTTGTGCTGCTGGTGGAGCCAGAGGGCTTCGAGCAAGTGGTGTGCGTCTTCTTTCTTCGCGGCGTCGAACTGCTTCATCCATTCCTTCGTGGCGGCGATGACTTCGGCGGTGGGGCGCTCGCTGAGTTCGACGCGGGTGCGATGACGCACGCCATCGGCGGGATGCTTGAGGTTTTCGAGCAAGGCGGGGATAGGTTGGCCGTCGATGGCGACGGGTTTCTGCAACTCACGGCCTTTGGCGGTCATGCGGTAGATGCGGCCGTGTTTGTGGTCGCGGTTCGGGTCGCGGACATTGTGCTGCATGTGGCCGATGATGACGTTGTGCCAGTCGGCGATGTAGAGGGCACCATCTTCACCGAAGACCGCATCGCTGGGGCGGAAGTTCTTGTCGCCGCTCATGAGCAGGCCGCGCGATTTGTCCTCGGTGACGCTGCCATCGGCTTGCGTGACTTTGACGGTGAGGTCTGCGCCAGCAGGCTCGCCCCAGACCGATCCGGCCTCGGCATTGCGGGCGAGGTCGTAGTGTTTGATGCCGAGGAAGCCGATGACGTTGCAGATGAGGAAGTCGCCCTGCATGTCTTCGGGGAAGTGCGTGCTGCTGACGACTTCGCTCGCGGTGACGGGGCGCACTTCCTTCTTCAAAAGCTCATGCATTTTGAAGCCGTTGCCCTCGGGGCGGACTTGGTAAGCGCGACCGCCGGTGCCGTCGGTGGCATAAAGATAACCCCAGGTGTCAAAGGCGATGCCGTGCGGGTTTGGCGAGTTGTCGGCGTGTTTCGCGATGGTGAAGCGGCGCGGATCAAAGCGATACATGGCGCTGGTGCCGGTTTGTAGCGACGGACCCCAAGGATGCTCGTGATTGTGCACCATGAAGACACCGCTCTGCCAGTAGATGCCGCCATCGGGGCCCATGACGAGGTTGTTCGCGCCGTGATGTGTGTCGGCGAAATCGACGCCCTGCAGCATGATGGTGCGCACGTCGGCCACGTCGTCGCCATCGGTGTCCTTGAGGAAGATGATGTCCGGGGCGCAGGTGACGATGACGCCGCCGTTCCAGAACTCAAAGCCGAGCGGATTCTGCACGCGGGCAAACTCAGTGATGCGATCTGCTTTGCCGTCCTTGTTGTCGTCGTGGCAGATGACGAGGGCGTCCTTCATCTCCTTCAGCGGCTCCCACATCGGGTAAGTGTGCCACACGGCGGCCCACAGGCGGCCTTTGGTATCGACCTGCATCTGCACGGGATTCACGAGCTGCGGGAACTGCGCTTCATCAGCAAACAGGCTTACTTCAAAGCGCGGATCAAAGGCCATGTGCTTGATGGCTTCCTGACCGCTAATGTATTCCGTGCGGCCTTCTTTTTGGGCGCTGGAGGACTTCGACTTACCGCCGACATTGGAAATCACCGGCACAGGCGCTGGCACGTTGCTGTCATCGACTTTGAGATCGCCGCCCTTCACGCGAGCCCACACTTTGGCATCGCGATTACCGGTCATGACGTCGAGCATCGTCAGCTCATGCTGGAGCACGACGGCGTTGGTCTGGCCATCGGTGAACGAAAGCGTCGAGCGGCCACCCCACACGTCATTGCCATCGCGAGCACGGTAGCGGGCATTCCAATGCACGTCCTTCTCAATCACGGCCTCACGCAGTTCTTCGAGCGACGCGGATGCGGTCACTTCCTTGCCGAGCAGTGCCTTCGCGATGACTTCAGCAAGCTGGCGATTGCCTTCGGCGCTGAGATGCACGCCATTGATCGTGAGCGGCTCCTTCGCGGCTTTGAAAAGATCGAGCGAGGGATGGAAGAGATCGACAAAGCCCACGCCCGCCTCCTTCGCGGCGGCTTCGGTGGCCTTCGTGTAGGCTTCGAGCTGCGGATTGTGCTCCGCACCGTTCGGCACGTTCGGATTTTTCGTGTCCTCATGCGCGATGGGACTGAAGAGCACGATGCGCGGGAAGGTTTTCCCGTTCGGCTTCGTGCCGCGCACATACTTCACGAAATCGACGAGCTGCTTTTTGAAGTCGTCCGGCTTGCTCTCAAAGGACTCGTTGTAGCCGAAGAAGGCGAACACGACATCCGGCTTCACATGACGCAGGTAATCCGTCATGTGCATGTGCCCGCCGCTGCGCGGAAAGGAGTTCGGGCGGTCGCCGCTGGCGCTCATGTTGCGGAAGCGCACGTTTTGCTCTGGCAGGGCGCTTTGCAGCACGGTCTCCATCCAGCCATCGTGCTGCATGCGGTCGGGCAATCCATTGCCGAGGATCGCCACGGTGTCGCCTTTGCTGAAGGCAAATGGCAGCGTGTCTTTGTAGTCCGCTGGCACATCGAGGAGCGCAGGCTCCTTCGCTGCCGCTGGCGCGGAACGACCGCCACCACCCTTCGCGGCTGGTTTACCGGGTTTGCCATCAAAGTCGAGGTAAGCGATCTTGCCGCCGCCTTTGACATCCATCGTGAGCGAATCGCCAGCGGCGACGTTTTTGACCTCAAAGACTGCTTTGCGCGAATCATCGAGCAAACTCAGCGTGAAGCCGCCCAGACGCTCCGGGAAGCCCTGACGGCTCCACAGTCTGATCGAGTCAATCGCCTGCGCCGAGCCCAGATCCACTTCCCACCAAGGATTCGGCTTGTTTTCGATCGTGTGCGTCATGCCCTTGCCGTAGTTGCGACTCTTGTCGCCATCCATCGCGCGACTCGCGTCACCGCCGTGTCCCGTCGTCGATTGCGTCGCTTTGCCACCCTTCGCGATGTTTTTGCCACCGCTCATGATTTCGATCTCCGCAATCTGGATGCACTGACGCTCACCAGGAATCTCGATGCGGACAAATCGGGCGGGTTTGCCCGTGGCGATGGTTGGCTTGGCATCCACCGAGGCTGCTGCGGCCGGTTTTTCGTCCTTCTTCGGCTTCTCAGGCTTCTTCGTGTTGTTGTTCGCCGGGATCGGGCTTTCAAAGCCGGCATACATCTCCGGCTTGATGCCGCGAGCATACGCGCCGCCGCCGAAGGTGTTGGGCTTCGCGGCACCGACGAAGGCGATGTTCAGGTCAGCCGTGATCTTGTCTTCCAAGCCAACGGCCCAGAACATGCCATTCACCATGAGCCGACGATAGCCTTCGTTCGTGATGTCTTCGGAGGTGCCGTAGAGCGAGGTAAAAACGCGTCCTTCCTTGCCGGAAGCGGATTTGTAAGTGCGCGTCCATTCGCTGGGCATCGGCGGCTTCGTGGTGTCGGCAGGAGAATCGGGCGTCATGCCGTTGAGAGGCTGCGCCATGGTCAAAATATCGCCGCTGGTGGGCTTGCCGACATAACCGCCCGCCTGCACCCAGATGTCCTTCACACCGCGCAGGATCGGATGCTGCTTCAGCGCATCCACGATGGCAATGCGCGTGCTCTGCTTGTGATTCGTGCCGTAGTGGCCGACCCAGGTCTGGCCCAGCACTTGGTGGCCGAAGCCGAGTTCGTAGTCGCTGCCTTTGTAGTCGAACGAATACTTCGCGAACGGCGCGTCCTTCGGCATTTTGAAGCCGTGCGTCGCCGTGCGCATCCCGACCACCGGCCCGCCGCGTTTGAGGTAGTCATCAAAGTGCTTCATCTGCTCCGCAGGGAAGTTTTGGAAGCGCAGGAACACGACTGCGAGGTCGGCGGTGTCCAGCGCTTCGATGCCCGGCATGTTCGACTTGTCGCCGCCCACGATTTCGCCCGACTCAGGATCAATGCCAAAGAGCACGGTGCACTTGAAGCCCTGATGCTTCGCCAAGATGCGAGCGAGCTGCGGCAATGATTCCTCGGAGCGATACTCATGGTCATCCGCCATGAAGACGATGTGCTTGCCTTTGCCCGGCCCTTCGGTGCCTTCGTAAACAAGAGGAGCAGCCGTCGCGAAGGTGGCGAGCGAGAGCAGAGTGAGGAGGGTGTGTTTCATGCGGTTGAGAGGACTTCTAAGTCGTCGCTTTGCCGGGTGTTTTTGCGACAAAAGAGACGATTCGGAGACTCCATCCCGCACGAGCGGCTGAAACCGGACGAAAAATGAGGGGTGGGAGTTTGACCGTAGTGACCTTGTTGACCAAATTGACGCGTCAGTGACGTCAACTGGGTCAATCCCGTCACACTTTCCTATGCCTCAACAACTCTTCGACAAACACGGTGGCTTTCGGAGGCTGCATTCGTTCACGCTGGCGACGATCATCCAACTGGACACGCTGCGCTTCTGCCGCCGCTTTTTGACCCACGACCACCGCGAGGCCGACGACAAATTCTACGACCCGAAAGGCCGCCAATACGACCAGATGACCCAGGCAGCGCGGAGCGGCCGCCAGAACATCATCGAAGGCTCGGAACGCTCCTCGACCTCGAAGGACACGGAGATGAAACTCACCGATGTGGCTCGCGCCAGCCTCAGCGAGCTGCGCGGTGACTACGAGATGTTCATTCTGGATCGCGGGGAGCTGCCGTGGTCGGTTCATTCAGCGGAGGCGAAGGCGGTGAACGCCATCTCTTTGGACGCGGCGGCGTTTTCCGACGACATGGTGCATGAGTCCGCGAAGCATGCGCTGGAGCAGCGGCGCAAATACGCCCGCTGGCTGGATGCCGCCGACCCCGTGGTGGTGGCGAATGCGATGCTGATCATCCTCGGGCGGGCGCTGAACATGCTCAAAAGCCAGATCGCCGCGCAAGGCGAGGCCTTTGAGCAAACCGGCGGCTTCAGCGAACGCCTGACGGCCCGAAGGCTCGAAGCCCGCGAGGAACAACGCAACGCCGAGCCATCTCCCGCATGCCCGCAGTGCGAAAAGCCGATGCGGAGACGGAAATCCGCGAAGGGAGATTTCTGGGGCTGTTCAGCGTTTCCGGAGTGCAAGGGCACGCGGCCGGTTTGACGCCATTGACCGGATTGACGTCAATGACGTCAACAAGGTCAATGCGGTCATCTTCGTGCCCTCACAAGCTCTTCAAATACGCCACGATGTCCGCGACACCTTGCTCCGTGAGGCCGAGCATGGAGGGCTCGAACATCAAACTGCGGCCTTTGAGCTTTTGGAGGTTCTGGATGCGCTTTTTCGGCACGGTTTGCACGACGCCACCCATGCATTTGATGAGGACGGGGTCGCCGCTGGTCAGGACGATGCCGGTGATGCTGAGACCGTCGGTGGTGGTGATCTCGCTGCCTTCAAAACCGTGCGAGATGCCTTTGCTGGGTTCGGCGATGGCCTGGATGAGGACGTCGGCGGTTTGTTGTTTGGCGAAGGTGGTCAGGTCGGGGCCGTAGTCGATGCCGTTGCTGCCAAAGCGGTGGCAGGTGTAGCAGGCGGCGATGGCGGTGGCTCCGCGTTTGGGATCGCCTTGGAGTTTGGCGATGGCTTTGAGATCGAGCGGCTTGGCGTTCGCGGGCAGCGGCGGCAACGGGCTGGCGGTGAGCTGCACTTTGTCGGGATCGTAGATTCCGAGCACTTTGAGGCTCTGCTCGACGTCGTAGGCCTTCCAATCGTTGTTTTTGCGGTTCATAAGCCACCACTTGGCCATGTCTTGGAGAGGAAAATCCTTCTTCTGGGCGAGTTCTATCATCGCACCGGCGGCTTCGGCGCTTTTGGTGAAGGCGAGCGCGGTGAGCATGAGCTGGCGCTGGTCTTTGCTGAGCTTGTCGTTGAGCGCACGGGCCTTGAATGCCTCCACAGCCTCCGGCGGATGCAAACGCCAGGCGATCCATGCGAAGGCATCGCTCCAGGTGGCGCTGTCTTCGGAGGCAAGCTTTTGGAAAGTCTTCCAGCCTTGCATGTGCCCCGTGGTCAGGACTTTGAAGAGTTCGCTCTCCTTGCCTTCGCTGCCGAGGCCGAGGGCTTCGAGATAGGCCCGATCCTTGCCGTCAAACGCATGAGCGACTTCCACAAGAACGGGCCCGCAATGACTTGCGGGCATGTCGCGCACCGTCAGTGCCACTTCACGGCGCACGGCGGCATCGGGATCGGTAGCCATTTTCGCAGCCATCAACACCACGTCATGATTCGCACGACGCAGCGCTCGATAGGCAACGAGGCGTTGCGTGGCGTCTTTGGACTCCAGCAAGGGTTTCACCTTCGCGATGCCTTCGTTACCCATCTGCGCAAGCAGCCACACCGCACGTGCCGCGATGAAGGAATCGCTGTCGTTGAGCAAAGCGGCCACGGCAGGCACCGCTTTGGCTCCGGCAGGCACCGCTTTGGCTCCGGCAGCCTTCAGGCGGTTGAAGCCGCTGTTGCGCACGTTCACGGCGGGGCTCTTCAGCGCGGCGATCTGGCCTTCGACGGTGTTCAGGTCGAGTCTGGGCACCACGCTTTTGAATCCCTTTGGCGCGATGCGGTAGATGGCTCCGGTGAAGCCATCATCACGCGTGCCGTGACCACCGACGCGGGCGTCAAACCAGTCGGCGACATACAAAGCGCCATCGGGGCCCACGCACACGTCGCTGGGGCGGAATTTCGTCTTGAGCTCGTTGGTTTCCTTGCCGCCGAGGAAGTCGCTGCCGGCCCATTGCTTCTCCTTGTTCGACGTCATGAAGTCCATGCGCTCGAGTTTGAAGCCCGCGCCGTTGGGTTGCGGCTGGTAGCCGAAAATCACGTTCTTGCCGGCCTCGCACGCGAGCAGCAGGCCGCGCCATTTTTCACCGAGAGCGCCATTTTCATAAAAGGCCACGCCGGTGGGCGAGCCGCCGCCATAGACATCGCCCGCGGGCATCGTGCCGGGGTCTTCCTGACGCCACTCGGCCGTCGGTGTGTCCTGACCGGGGCGTTTGTCGGCACCCCAACTGCGCTGACCATCGGCGCTGGCGAATCCGGCATTGCCGCCCTCCAGCACATGCGTCACGCGGCAGGCGGGCGGGTCATCGTTGTCGCTGTGGAAAAGATCGCCGTAGCTGGTGAGCGCCTGCTCGTAGCTGTTGCGATAGTTGTGCCCGATGATGTTCACGTGCGTGCCATCGGGGTTCATGCGCACGCTGAAGCCGCCGATCCACACATGGCCATCATCGCTCTTCATACCGGCGATGTTTTGGAGCTGATACGGGCTGCCCATGCGGAAGGTCTTGCCGCTGCGGTCGGTGAACTCAGCACCAGTGTTGCCTTGATTGAAATACCACTGCCCGTCCGGTCCGGCGGTGACGCTGTGCAGGCTGTGATCATGCTGGCGGCCATTGAAGCCCGTGAGCAGCACCTCGCGCTTCTCCGGCTTCAAATCGCCATCGGCATCCGAATACACGAGCAGGTCCGGCGGCTGCGACACGACGACCTTGCCATCGATCACCGCGACGCCGAGCGGCGACGCGAGCGCGGGCTCCTGCACAAAGACGCTGCTCTTGTCCGCCTTGCCATCGTGATCGGTGTCTTCGAGCACGACAATGCGGTCGCCCTCTTTGCGGCGGCCGCCTTTGCCGCGATAATTCACGCCTTCGGCGACATACAGCCTACCCTGCGCGTCGAAGTCGATGTTCGTCGGATTGAATAGCATCGGCGAAGTGGCCCACAGCGTCACTTCGAGGTCCTCCGGCACGGTGAAAAGCTCTGCGGGCACCTGCGGCGGGCCTTCGCTGAAGTTCGGTGGATTCGCCGCGGCCTTCGCCTCCGGCGTGGCGGGCAGCGCGGTGTAAACTTGGAACTTCACCTTCGCATCGCTCGGCTTTCCAGCGCGAATCATGCCGCCATCATCAATCGCCACCTTCGCGGTGAAGTGTGCCACGCCCGCAGGCAAATCATACGCGATGGCCGAGGGCGCATGCGTGCCGATGCCGTTCGAGTAGGTCTGCTTGTCCACGAGCATCGGCTTGCCGGTGTGATTCGTGCCAATGCGGGTGCGGCCAAAGCCCGCGTCATCGCCCTTCCACTGCAGCGTGGTGATATCCTTCACCGATCCGTCGGCCATGATGAGCCGCGGCTCGATCCAGTTCGACCAATCGCAGCTCTTCGAGCCTTCATCCGAAACGACGAGATACAGCTCCTTCGCGTCCTTCAGCGGCACGTCGATGGAAACAAGACGCGGTGTGCTCGTGGAGGTCAGCGCCGGTGTTTCATAGACCGGCTTCGCCGTGCCCGCAGGCTTCGCGACCTTCGGACCGTGCGCCTCAGCCATCAGCGCATCCAGTTCGGCCTGCGTCGGTGTTTTCGACGCAATGCCGCCTGCGGGAATCTCCAAACCGGCCACCCAGGCCACACCGTTAAGCATCGTCGTGCGGAAGCTGTCGTTCGTCATGTTCGCGAAGAAGTGGAAGCCCGTGAAGCCAAAGCCGCGACCGCCTTTCGGACGATCAAAAGCCCACGCGAGATGCTGCGGCTTGCCCGCTTTCACATCGGCAAATGCGTCCGGATTGCCGCCATGCGGACTCGGCTTGTCGCCCTCTTTGAACTTCACCGTGTTCAGCGGCGCGATGGCGCTGAGCACCGGCGTCACGCCCTTCATCTCCGGCACGAAGCGCATATGGTAATACCATTCATCCTTCGCGGAGAAAGGCTTCACGCCATTCGCCACCGGATGCTTGCCCGGCTGCACGCTTGCCTCCCACGTCGGATTCACCGAGTAAAACGTCTCAAAGAAGCCGCCCATCCAGTCGAGGTAGTTTTTGCCCTGCGAGCCGATCTTCGCCTCCACGCCATAATGAATCGCCGCGAAGCCCGCCCCGCGATCGCAGGCCGCCTTGATGTTGGCATCGTCCGCCGCCCGACCGCCGTGATTCAGAAGCACGATGATCGCATCCGCTTTGGTCAGATCCTTCGGCCAGTTGCTGTCCGGATACACCACCGCAAAAGCCTGCGGATACGTTTCATTGATGCGCCGCGCCAGATACGACGCCCCCGCCAGAAACTCATGCTGCCCACCGCCCCCATGCGTCCCCTTCGCCGCGATGAACACCAGCCGCTTCGTGCCCGCCGGTGCGTTGTTTTGGCCAGTGTAGTCAAAAATGTCGCGTGACTGGCCGAAAGAGGCCGTGGTGAGAAAGGCGAGAGCGAGGAGGGATTTCATGTTGGATGGGAGGCGTCTAAGTCGGAAAATGCGGGCGTGATGTTTCGCTGGGCGATGGAATCACTTCGCCATCGCCTTGATCTCAGCCTCGCTGAGCACGCGATCCCACAGGGCGAATTCGTCCATCGCGCCGCTTAGGTGGCGGATGGCGACGCCACCGGTGCGGCGGTCGTTCCAGTTGCCCAGCTCGGCGATGCCGAGTTTGAGTGGCGAGGCGTCTTTGAGCGGCAGTCGGGACAGCAGATCGCCATTCGCGTAGTGCCGGATTTCTTTAGCGGCGGGATCAAACACCACAGCGAGATGCATCCAGCGGCCAAATCGTTCCGGCGTGAAGAAAACTGGCGTGTCATAATCAGCGTGCCCCTTGCCATGCGAACCAGCCACGCCGAGGCGGATTTTACCTTCGCGGGTGATTTGCCAGTGGGTTTTACGGTCACCCCAGCCTTCAGACATGAAGATGGAGTTCAAGGAGCGGTCGAGTCCGTTCACACGCATCCATACGCCCATCGTGAGTGCCTTGGTCTCGCCAGGCACGCTGAGGCGAACGCGGTCACTAACGTTGCGAAACTCCAGCGCCCGCTTCTCGGGCCAGCGACCCGTGGTCCACGAGGCACCGACGATGCTGCCGTCCTCGCCTGCGTGAGCGTGATTGCGCAACGAGCGGGCCGATTCGTCGTCCTGGAAATCGAAATGAGCCTTCAAACTCGGATCGGCGTTCAGTTTGGCACTTTGCGCCTGCCAGCGCTCGAACTGCGAGCGATCCGACAAGGCGGTGCGCGCATTGATTTCGTTCAGCGAGGCAAAGCTTGATGCATTTGCCGCGAGGAGTTGTGATTCGGCCTCAAAGGCCATCGCCTGGCCTTCTTTGAGCGATTTCATCGACTCAGCGGCCTTGTGCAGCTCGACCTCGCCTTTGAAGACGTGGACCTCGGCGCTCACATCGAGGCCAAACTCGGTGCCGAGATCGACGATGGTGCCTTTGGGCGTGTTGATGCGGAAACCTTTGGCCTGCGGCGGCACGTTGGCGCTGAGTTTGCCACGCGTGCAGGTGGCCTCGCCGCTGGAG
>CAMCWM010000035.1 GCA_945882215.1 Akkermansia muciniphila
GCCCGAATCCGCGCCCACGCTGCATCCGCTGCAAACCAATGACGCGGCGCTCGACGCCGCGCGTGCGCATCCCGACCGCCTGATCGCCTTCTGCTGCCTCGATCCGCGTGTGACGGTCGATCCAACCGCGACCAAGACTTTCCCCACGCGACAAGGCCACGTCGCAGGCACCAAAGGTCTGATCGACATCCTCAAGCGCTACAAGGACGCTGGTGCGCGCGGTCTCGGCGAGCACAAGGTCGGCCTGCCCTTCGATCATCCGCAGATGATGCAGCTCTACGAGGCCTGCGACACACTGGAACTGCCAATCCTCTTCCATCTCGACGATCTGCGAGGCATCGACACGGTCGGTCTACCGCGCCTGGAGAACGCACTGAAGGCCTTCCCCAAACTTCCGCTCATCGGCCACGCCTGCGGTTTCTGGTCGTCCATCTCAGGCGATGCCACGAAAGAGGACTTCGGCCGCTATCCGAAAGTCCCGCGTCCCATCACGCCCGGCGGCGCGCTCGACCGCCTCATGGATGCCTACCCGAATCTCTACTGCGACCTCTCCGAGCCGGGTGGCGCCATCGCTCTCACGCGTGACCCGGCGTTTGCCCGTGAGTTCGTCCTGCGCCGCGCCGACCGTCTGCTCTTCGGCAGCGACTACCTCGCCCCCGGCCAGGAGATCCCGCAGTTCGACATCCTCGCCGGCATGAACCTGCCCGACGACGTGCAATACAAGATCCATCGCGGCAACGCGATCCGCCTCTTGAAACTCGGCATCCAATGAACCCTCACCACCCAATGAAACTGTTCCTCCACGCCGCCCTTTTGCTCGCATCCGCACACGCCCAGGAAACAACGGCTCCCGACTGGGTGCTCGAAGGCACCGCCGCCTGGCAGGCGCGCGATTCGCAGGCGGAGTGGGTTTTCAAAGACCAGCTCTGGATCGGCGGCGGCTGGTTCCAGTCGTTTGCGGAGCCGCCACGCGATGTTTGGGCTTCTGGCAATGGTAAGGAGTGGAAACTGGTCGAAAAGAATGCGCCGTGGCTGCACAGCGATCTGCCGATGAACGTCACCTTTGCCGACAAGATGTGGATCATGGGCGGCTGGCATAAGGGCAGGCTGCCGGGGCACAGCGCGAGCAATCAAGTGTGGTCTTCCACCGATGGCGTGAAGTGGGACCAAGTCACCGCGAACGCTGGCTGGTCGCCAAGGCTCGCGGCGGGGCTCGTCGAGTTTCACGGTCGCCTGTGGATGCTGGGTGGCACCGAGGACTACTACTTTGGAACGGACAAGAACTTGAAGAATGATGTGTGGTCCTCGGCCAACGGCAAGGAGTGGAAGCTGGAAACCGCGAACGCTGCGTGGTCGCCGCGTGCTTATCATCAGGCCGTCATTTTGAACGATAAAATCTACGTCTTCGGCGGCGGCAACTATGTGCCGACATTTCACGCGAAGAATGATGTGTGGTCTTCCAGCGATGGCGTGAACTGGACCTGCGAGACGGAGTCCGCGCCGTGGGAGCCGCGCCTGTGGTTCAGCGCAGCCGTGTATCGCGGACGCATGTGGGTGCTCGGTGGCTGGTCGAAGGACAAGGACAACTTCGGGGATGTCTGGCACAGCGCCGATGGCAAAACTTGGCAGCGACTTGAAACGAAGACATGCTGGAAAGCGCGGCATGAGCACTCCGTCTTCGTTTTCAAAGACAAGCTGTGGATCGCGGGCGGTCATGCGAGGCCGTTGTCGAGCGAGGTGTGGTCGCTGAGCCTGCCGGAGAACTGGAAACCATAAGACGCCCATTCGTGAGTTTGGCCCCTGAACTCGCGTAGGTTCCTTCATGCGCCCACGTGGCATTTTCATCCTCGGACTTCTCGCGCTCGTTCCGTGCGCGAAGGCGGTGGATTATGCCACGCAGATCAAGCCGCTGCTGAAGCAGAAGTGCTATGCGTGCCACGGCGGGCTGAAGCAGAAGGCGGGGCTGCGGCTGGACACGGTGCAGCTTTTGCTGAAGGGCGGCAAATCGGGATCGGCGACGAAGTTCATCATCGAACGTGTGAGCGCGACAGATGAGCACAAGCGCATGCCGCAGGAGGCGGCGGCGCTTTCGGCGGAGCAGATCGCGATGCTGCGGGAGTGGATCGCAGCCGGAGCGCCGGGACTGGTCGATGAAACGCCGGAGGCCGATCCGAGGCAGCATTGGGCATTTCAAAGCGTGCGGCGGCCGGCTTTGCCCAAGGCGGCTGGCAGGAACGCGATTGATGCGTTCGTGAATGAAGCACTGGCGGCGAATCAACTCACGCCATTGCCGGAAGCATCTCGCTCCACGCTGCTGCGGCGAGTTTACGTTGATCTGATCGGCCTGCCTCCGACTCGTGAGGAGCTTCACGCCTTTCTCGCTGATACTTTACCCGACGCTTACGAGCGCGTGGTCGAGCGATTGCTGAATGATCCACGTCATGGCGAGCGCTGGGCGCGGCACTGGATGGATGTGTGGCGCTACAGCGACTGGTATGGCCGGCGCACGGCGAACGATGTGTGGAACAGCGCGCCGCAGATCTGGCGCTGGCGGGACTGGATCGTGAAGTCGCTGAATGCGGACAAGGGCTACGACCGCATGCTCTCGGAGATGCTGGCAGCGGATGAGATCGCTCCACTCGATGATGAGGCGGCTGTGGCGACTGGCTTCTTGATTCGGAACTGGTATGCGCTGAATCCGAACCAGTGGATGCGCGACACCATCGAGCACACCGGCAAGGCATTCCTCGGCCTCACCTTCAACTGCGCGCACTGCCATGATCACAAGTATGATCCAATCTCGCACGAGGACTACTTCCGCTTCCGCGCGATCTTTGAGCCGCTCGGTGTGCGGCAGGATCGCTGGTCGGGCGAGGCCGATCCGGGTCCGTTTCAAGAGTATGTCTATGTGACGCAGCGCAAACCGAACCGTCTGGGTGCGGTGCGTGCCTTCGACAAACAAAGTGATGCGAAGACGTGGTTCTACACGGGGGGCGATGAGCGCAATCGCATGGAGAACAAACCGCCGCTCACACCCGGTGTGCCAGCCTTTCTGAGCGCAAAAAAACTGGCCATCCAACCTGTGTCGCTGCCCAAGGACGCCGTGTATCCTGGTTTGCGGCCTGCGATTCAGGAGACGGAACTGACGAACCGTATGAACGCAGTCACGCGTGCTGAGGAGGAGCTTCTCGCTCTCACCGCATCAACGGAGAGTGCTGCGACCGCTTTGGAAAAAGCGCGCAAGGCTCTCAAGGCGGCACGCGCGGCTCTTGCCAGCTCCATCGCGAGGCTGGCGGCGGATCAGGCGAAATTTGGCGACACTCCCGAAGCGCAAAAACTCGCGCTCGCACGCAAAGCGGGTCAGGCGGAGCGCGACGCGGGTGTGGCGGACGCGGAAGCAGTGTTGGCGACTGCGATTCATGCGATGAGCGTGCCGACGAGTGACGTGAAAGCCGCGGATGCCTTGAAGAAAGCTCAAACCAATGCGCAGGCGGCCTTGACCAAGGCGGAGGCTGCGCGTGCGAATCCGAAATCACCCGAAGCCTACACCTCGATGACGAGTGTGTTTCCCGCGCAGAGCACGGGTCGGCGCAAGGCGTTCGCAGAATGGCTCACGCGGCGTGATCATCCGCTGACAGCTCGTGTGGCTGTGAACCACTTGTGGATGCGGCATTTCCAGGAGCCGCTCGTGGCATCCGTGTTTGATTTTGGTCGCAATGGTGCGAAGCCGGTCAACCCGGCGCTGCTCGACTGGCTGGCGGCGGAGTTGATGGAAAACGGCTGGAGCATGCAGCATCTGCATCGGCTGATCGTCACGAGCGCGGCGTATCGCCGTGCCTCAAGGAGCGGCGATTTGCAATCGCTGACGGCGGTTGCAAACCGCCGTTCCATGGAGACCGATCCCGACAATCATTTCCTCTGGCGCATGAATCCCTCGCGCATGGAGGCGGAGGTGGTGCGCGACAGCGTGTTGCATCTGGCCGGTGCGCTCGATCCGAAGATGGGCGGTCAGGAATTGGAGAACACCGAGGCGGAGACCAGCGCACGCCGCAGCCTTTACTTCAGTTGCCATCCCGAAGTCGGTGGCCGCAGCGCGATGGCGGCGATGTTTGACGCACCCGAGCCGACGGACTGCTATCGCCGCACCAGCAGCGTGCTGCCACAGCAGGCGCTGGTGATGACGAACAGCAAGCTGGTGCATGATCACAGCGCCGCGCTCGCTCGACAGATTGGAGCAGACGCCCCCGATTTCATCACTGCTGCCTTCGAGCACATCCTGAGCCGCGCACCGACCGAGGTCGAACTGTCCTCATGCCGTGACTTTTTGAAGCAAGGCAGCAAGGAAAGCCTGGTGCGCGTGCTAGTGAACCACAACGACTTCGTCACCGTGCGGTGATTGGCTCCAGCCATGAATAATGCATCTCACAGATCCAACTTCCCATGCGGCCAGATCAGTCGCAGGCGCTTCCTCGCAGATGCGGGCATGGGGTTCACGGGGCTGGCGCTGGGTGGCACACTGATGAGTGATGGCATCGTGAGGGCCGCGCCCGTGCTGACGCCCATCGTGCCCAAAGCGAAGTCGGTGATCTGGATCTTCCTCTCGGGTGGTTACAGCCATGTTGAGACCTTCGATCCGAAGCCCGCGCTCACAAAGTATGCGGGCATGAGCTTTGACAAAACGCCGCTCGAAAATCCACTGAAGTCGGACAAGCATCACAAGCGCTTCCGCTCCGTGACGGCGCAGGAGGTGAATAAGCGCGATGTCTATCCGAGCATCTATCCGATGCAGGTCGGCTTCAGCAAACAGGGCCAGTGCGGCGTGGAGATCACCGACTGGTGGCCGCATCTCTCGAAGTGCGTCGATGACATCGCCTTTGTGCGGAACATGTGGACGACGGACAACGACCATTTTGCCGAAAACCAACTGCACACGGGGCGGCATCGTCTGGATGAACAGCAGCCGTGCATCGGCTCGTGGGTACATTATGGCCTCGGCACGCTGAATGAGAACCTGCCGAAGTTCGTCGTGCTCGGCGGCCCCACCGACAGCACGAAGCGGCTCTCGATTGATTCGCTCTACCTCGGCCCGGATCACTCGGCCGTGCCGTTGAATCTCGATCCGAACAATCCGCTGCCGTTTGGCAGACGCGACCCGCGGCAAAGCGCGGACGAGCAGGTGCGCGAATACCAGCTCATCAACCGCCTCAACCAGCTCACCGCCGTGGAGTATCCCGAAGATGCGTCCCTGCAAGCCCGCATCCACGCGTATGAGCTGGCGTTTCGCATGCAGATGGCCGTGCCGGAGACGCTCGATCTGAAAAGCGAATCGGAAGCCACGCGGAAGCTCTACGGCATCGACAAAGCATCCACAAAGATCGCCGGCGAGCGCTTCCTGGCCGCGCGGCGGCTCGTCGAGCGCGGTGTGCGCTTTGTGCAGGTCTATCCCTCTGCTACGGGCACTTGGGACTCGCATGCGAGTCTGAAAAAGAACCACACCGGCCTCTGTGAAGGCGTGGATCAGCCTGTGGCCGGCCTGCTGCGCGATCTGAAGCAGCGCGGCATGTTGGAGGAGACGCTCGTCGTCTTCTGCACCGAGTTTGGCCGCACACCCGGCATGGAGACGCGCAGCGGGCACAAAGACGGGCGAGATCATCATCCGCACGGCTTCACCATCTGGTTCGCCGGTGGCGGCACGAGAGGCGGCACCGTGCACGGCGAGACCGACGAACTCGGCTACCACGCCCAAGGCGAAGGCCACTACATCACCGACCTGCACGCGACCACCTGCCATCTGCTCGGCCTGGATCTACGTGCGCTGGAGATTCCCGGCCGCAAGCGACTGGAGATCGATCACGGCAATGTTATCCGCGAGGTGTTGGCGTGAGCGGGGCTTTTTCCGTTTCTTCATCATGAAAAACCGCATCACACTCCTCGTCGCAAGCGCCCTCACCCTCCACGCCGCCGAACCAACGGCAGCTGAGTGGGCCGAGGTGAATCAACCGCTCGTCATCGCCGCCGACCAAGCGCCGAAGCTCGGCACGGGTGACTTTTCCATCTCCGTCTGGGCCAAGGCAGGTGCGACGGACCGCGTCACCGGTGATTTGCTCAGTCAATACGATCCAAAGAAGCGGCGCGGGTTTCATCTCACGCTCAAGAGCACTCCAGGCGTGACTTCGAACGTGGCGAACTGGCGGCATTTGCAGTTCGGCATCGACGATGACAAACCCTGCACTTGGCGTGACTGCGGGCGGCCCGGGAAGGCGCTGTTTGCCTTTTCGATGGCGACTCACGAAGGCGCTCTTTATGCGGGCACATGCGAGCCGGATGCGGGAGGAATGGGACACGTGTATCGCTACGAGGGCGGTGAGAAATGGAGCGATTGCGGCAGTCTCGATGGCAGCAACTCCGTCACCGCGCTCGCTGCTTTCGAAGGCACGTTGTATGCGGGCACAGGCAAGTATCGCGTGGCCGGTTCGAGTCTGCCGGAGTCACCGAACACCACGCTCGGTGGTCGCGTGTTTCGTTTAGAAGGCGGCACGAAATGGGTGGATTGCGGGCAGTTGCCGGACACGGAGACTGTGGGAGGCCTGGTGGTGTTTCAGGGACGGCTCTATGCCTCGTCGCTCTACAAACCGGCGGGCTTCTTCCGCTACGAGGGCGGCACGCAATGGACGCGGTTGCCCGACGCCATCGGTCCCGACCTCAAGACGGGCGAACTGGGGCCGAAGCGTGTCGTGTCGCTCACCGTGTATGATGGTCTGCTCTATGCCACCAGTTACGACGGCGGGCGCGTGTATCGCTTCGATGGCAAGGCGTGGACGGACTGCGGTCAGATCGGCACCGACACGCAAAGTTATGGTTTCACCAGCTACGAGGGTCGGCTGCATGTCTCCATGTGGCCGAGCGGGCGTGTGGATCGGTTTGAAGACGTGGCACGGTGGACGGACATCGGGCGTCTCGGCCAGGAACTGGAGGTTATGGGCATGATGGTGCACAACGGCCGCTTCATCGCGGGCACCCTGCCGCTCGCCGAAGTCCATGCCTACGATGGCGATGGCAAATGGACGCTCTGGCAGCGCCTCGATCACACGCCCGATGTGAAATATCGCCGCGCCTGGACCATGGCCGAGCACGCGGGCGAAGTCTTCTGCGGCACGCTGCCCTCCGGCAAAGTCTGGGCCGCGCGACATGGCCGGCAGGTCTCGTGGGATCACGCGCTGCCGAGCGGCTGGCATCACATCGCCGCCGTCAAGACCGCGAATCGGCTCACGCTGCACGTCGATGGCAAACAAGTCGCCGAAAGCACCGGCTTCGATGCTTCTTCATGGAATCTCGACAGCGAGGCACCGTTGCGACTTGGCACCGGCATGAACGGCCCCTTCAACGGCGAGCTTCGTGAACTGCAAATCCACCGCCGTGCACTCACCACTGAGGAGATCGCCTCGAACGCCACACAGAAGCAGGCAAGTTTCGAGTAGTGGAGTATTGAATCGCGCCATTCACTGCGAGCCGCGCCAAAATCTCAATGAATCGACTTCTTCTCCTTCTCCCCTTCCTGCTTGCTCCACTGACCGCGTTGGACGGCAGCGATGTCTCGATTGCTGAACTGCCGGACCGCATTGAGGTGAAGATCGATGACCAACTCTTCACCGAATGGCGGCACAAGGAATGGGCGGCGCCGTTTTTATATCCGGTGATCGGTCCGAATGGCGAGAATGTGACGCGGCACTACCCGATGAAGGACGGCATGCCGGGCGAGGAGCCGGATCATCCCTGGCATCGCTCGATCCGCTTTTCGCACAGCGATGTGAATGGATTCAACTTCTGGTGGGCTCCTGGCAAGGAGAGGACAGGACACACAGCGGAGGTGAAGCTGGAGAAGATCGAGAAAATGACTTCCGGGAAGACTGGCGAGGTGGTGCTCTGGAATCAATGGCTCGGCGATGGCAAACTGCTGCTCCGTGAGAAGGTGAGGCTGGCGTTCACGCCGTTGCCAAATCGCCAGGTGCTGATGGACTACGACACGGAACTGCACGCAGCCGATGCTGCCGATGCTGCCGTCGTCTTCGGCGACAAACGCGATGGCGGCCTGCTCGTGCGGGTCGCCGGCACCATGAAAGTGGAGTCGGAGAAGGGAGAAAAAGGCAGCGGAGGCATCCTCAACAGCCGCGGTGACAAAGATGCGGCGGCCTGGGGAAAGCGGGCGGAATGGGCCGATTATTTTGGCCCGGATGCCAGCGGCAAGACCGTCGGCATCGCGATCTTTGATCATCCATCGAACCTGCGCTTCCCCACGCACTGGCACGCGCGCACTTATGGCCTGATGACCGCGAACCGCTTTGGCACCGATCATTTCAAGGGCAACTACGGAGATCACAAGACGGTGATTTGCGCTCCCTCCAAAGGGACGAACTGCGCGGCCTGTGCTTCGCACTCTGGTGACTTCATCCTGGCGGCAGGCGCGAGCATCACGTTGCGGCACCGGTTCTATTTTCATCACGGCGATGCGCAGAGCGCTCAAGTCGCGGCGCGATACGACGAGTATGCGTCTGACAAAGACTCCATCGTGATCCGTATGCGCGTCATGTTTCAGGAACGGCGTTGGAAGGAGTTGCTGGAGAAGTTCGGCGCATTGGACTTTGCGGCCTGGCCTGTGGAGTCTTCGCGGCAGGCCGTCGATGCATTGCAGGTCCGTGGTCAGACCTACTCCTTCACGAAGGACGGCCACCGCGCTGAAGCGGACCTCCTTGCGGCCATGAAGCTGGCACCGCGCAATCCAGACATCGCGGTGCTGCTGGGTGACAATTTCATCAACAACCTCAACGACGAGGCCAAGGCCATCGCGGCATATCGACAAGTGATCGAGTTCAGCGCTGCGAACCACATGGGCTGGCAGCCGCTCACCGCCACGGTCAGCCTGGCGAGACTTTACACGGATCAGGTGAAGCTGGATGCCGCTCTCGAAGTGCTCAAACCCTACGGCGACCTCACCCAACTCCCGTCCACCTGGCGGATCAAGCTCCTGCGCAGCTACGGGCACCTTTGCGCGGCCCAAGGCAAGGAAGCCGAGTCGCTGGCGAAGTTCCGCGAGGCTCTGAGTCTCGAAGCAACGCCATGATTTAGAAAGGGTGATAAGACAGACCAACTCGAACCTTTTAGACTAATCGGTGATCATAAAACACATTCTCCTCGCCATGCCATGATCCAGCGTGGCTTACACCCAAACCGATCTCAATCCGCTGCTCGGGCGAGTGCGGGTGACGGTGGGCAATCTGATAAAGTAGCTGCGATTATTTGACTACAATGGCCTCGATGATCCGATTTTTGAAGCTGCTATGCCTCATGGCAGGTGCCAGCTTGTGCGCGAACGAGGTCGCCCCCTTGCATGAGCAAATCGATGGCTTGATGAAGAAGGATTGGGCGGCTGCAAAGATCACTCCGGCAGTCACAAGCACGGATGCTGAATTTTTCCGAAGACTGAATCTAGACCTGAATGGCGTGATTCCGACGCCGGCCGAGACAAAGGCGTTCCTGGACGACCGACAAGCTGACAAGCGCGCTCGAGCAATCGATGCACTGCTTGCACTGCTTGCACGGCCTGAGTATGCACTGCACATGGCACGAGTTTTTGACGTGATCCTCGCTGAGCGCCGGCTGCCTGCGGTGAAGTCGTATGATGTCGCTGCTACGGCTTGGCGGGGCTATCTGGCGGAGTCCTTCGCGGCAAACAAGCCCTGGGATGTGATGGCGCGAGAGATCTTGGCGAGCGATGGCAGCGATGAGTCTCAGCCAGGGGCGGTGAAGTTTTATATCGCTCGTGATGCTGAGCCGCATCAACTCACGCGTGATGTGGCACGCGTATTTCTGGGCACGGACCTGCAATGCGCTCAGTGCCACGATGATCCCCGGTTCGATGACTACAAGCAGGCGGACTACTTCGGCATCTATGCGTTCGTGAGCCGTCTTTCGTTCTTCCGCGACAACAAGCTGAATCGTTCCTTCGTCGGCGAGAAAGCGGTGGGCGATGTCACCTTCACCTCCGTTTTCACGACGAAGCAGGGCAAGACGGACCCGCGTCTTCCGGGTGGCAAGATGATCGCTGACCCGAAGCTGGAGAAGGGGAAGGAGTATGTCACGGCCCCGAGCAGTACTGCACGAGGAGTGCCGGTTTACAGTCGGCGCAAACAACTAGCCGAACAGATGCCGCGTGCGGAGACGCCGGGTTTTTCCAGAAACCTCGGCAATAGGTTATGGGCGTTGATGTTCGGCCGGGGTCTGGTGCATCCGCTCGACTTGCATCACGCCAAGAATCCGCCATCGCATCCGGCAGTGCTCGCAGCTATCGAGCAGTGGCTGGTGCAGCACCGCTACGACATCAAGGGATGCCTGCGCGAGATCGCACTGAGTCGCTGCTATCAAATGTCGAGCGAACTACCGGGCGGGGTCGAGCCTCCTGTGGACGCCTTTGCCGCTGCGGCTATGCGGGCGCTCACGCCAGAGCAAATGCGCTGGTCTCTGCTGCAGGCGACGGGTCGCATGGATACTCATTTTCTCCGCATGCTGGAACAGCTCAAAAAGACCAAGCCCGCTGAAGTCGAAACCAAGCTCAAAGATTGGCGCTGGAAGAAAGACGGCTATGAACTGCTCGAAAAGCAATCCAGCGCCGTGATCGCCGCCTTTTCGCCCCTGCCGGGCACCGATGACAGCAAGATCGATCCTGTCGTCGATCACGCGCTCTTCCTGCTGAACAGCCCCAAGATCATCGAACTCATCAAAGTGGCTCCTGGCACCTCGTTTGATCGCTGGGCGGCTTTAAGTGATCCAGTGGCACTCGCTGAGGATCTTTATCTCAGCCTTTTGAATCGCAGACCCATTGCGCAAGAGACGGAGGGAGTCACCAGCCTCATGAAAAGCACCAAGACGCCCAAGGAGCGGGCGGAAGCCTTGCAGCCCCTCGTGTGGGGCTTGCTCTTGTCGGCGGAGTTTCGTTTCAACCACTGATCGTATGCAACCCAACCTCACTCGCCGCCAAGCCATCGCACGCACGCTCGGACTCGCAGGAGCCGCCGCCATGGCACCATCGGCTCTCGCGGCATCGCCGCATCGGAAGCAACTGCTCGTGTTATTTCTCTCCGGTGGCGCGAGCCAGCTCGAAACGTGGGACCCGAAGCCAGGCACCAAGTTCGGTGGCCCGTTTCGCGCCATCAACACCTCACTCGATGGTGTGCGCATCGGCGAGCTGCTGCCGCGCACGGCGAAAATCATGCACAAGCTCGCCGTGGTGCGCAGCGTGAACTCGAATCTGCCAGATCACGAAAAAGGCCACTACGCGATCCAAGCTGGCCGCCTGGCCCCTGGCTATCCGGTGCTCGGATCAGCAGTGGCGAAGCTGCTGGAACAACCCGGTGATGTTCTGCCCGGCTACATCACACTGCGACGCGATGGACCGAAAGCCTACACGGACACAGGCGACGCTGGCTTTCTTGGCGCGAAATATGAAGGCGTGCGCGTCATCAATGGCCTGCCACCGGAGAATCTCATCGTGCCCGCTGGCATCAATGCCGCTGCACTCCAGACACGCGATGCCGCACGCCGCGCTGCGGATGAACGCTTCCTCCGCACCCATGCGAAGGCACCGATCAACGGCTATGGCACGACCTTTGATCAAGCCAGGGCACTGATGCAACGACGCGAGATTTTTGATCTCAAGGCCGAGTCGCCCAAGGATATCGAGCGCTATGGCCGCCACGACTTCGGCCAGAATTGCATGCTCGCACGCCGATTGCTCGAAGCCGGTGTGCCCTGCGTGCGCGTGGTGCATTTCGACTGGGATGCGCACCAGGACAACTTCTACTGGCACCAGATGCGCTGCGCGGAGTTTGACCGCACCTTTGTCACGCTGCTCGATGACCTGGAACAGCGCGGCATGCTGGAGCACACGCTCGTCGTCGTCACTGGCGAGATGGGCCGCACGCCGCAGATCAATAACTTCGGCGGACGGGATCACTGGGGCCGTGCGTGGTCCGTGGCGATGGCGGGCTGTGGAATCAAACAGGGCGTGGTGCATGGCATGACCAACGAACTCGGCACAGAGGTCAAAGAGGACGAAGTCGGCATCGGTGATCTCTTTCACACTTACCTCACCGCGCTCGGCATCGACTCCAGCGCCAACTACCATCTCAACGGCCAGACCAATCCCGTCGCCGATCCTGCTGCCAGGCCGATCAAAGCCGTGTTGGCGTAAACCACTCGTGCTTATGCCCGTCAACCCAACCAAAACCAAACTCATCATCGAGCACAAGCACGAGGTGCCGCTCATGAGCTGCGTCTTTTCGCCAAACGGCAAGCACCTGCTGGCGGGTGGACGTGATGCCGGAGTCGTGTGCGTTGAGGTTGCCAATGGCAAAAAAACGATGCTCACCGGACATGAGAGCTGGGTCGGCGACATGGCACGTGCTTGCGATGATCTGGTGCTCACCAGCGATTACGTCGGAGGCGTCATCGCATGGGAATGCAGTGGAGAATTGCCCGCGCTGCGCTGGAAAATCTCGGCCCATCCCAGCACCATCCGCGCCCTCGCAGTGAGTGCCGATGGCAAGACATTCGTCACCGGAGACCGTGATGGCACCGTGCGTCTGTGGCAGAGCAGCGATGGCAAAATGACGCGCGAGTTCCCCAAGAACGAGCACCCCATCTACGGACTCGCATTGCACCCGGATGGAAAACGCATCATCACCGCTGACCGCCGACCGCAAAAGCCAACGATCCAAGTATGGGACATCGCCAGCGGCAAAGAACTGCTGAAAATCGAAGTCCCCGAGCTCTCTGGCTATCGTCGGGTGGAAGACATCGAGTGGGGCGGCATCCGCAGCCTCACGCTCTCCGCAGATGGCAGCCTGATCATGGCCTGCGGACGTGCAGGATATGACGGTCCGGCCAGCATGCTGCTTTACGACATCGCCAGCGGCCAACTGCACCGCAAACTCTCCTCCACGCTCAAAGGATTCTGCTACAGCGCCCGCTGTCATCGCGATGGCTTTGTCATGGCCGCCAGCGGCGAGATCGCCAAGGGCGAGTTTCGTGCCTGGAAGACCGATCAGGACAAATCCCTCGCCGACACTGCCACAGCAGGCCCCTGCACCGCTCTCGACATTCACCCCGACAGCACACGCTTCGCCGTCACTCAAGCCATTGGAAAAAGTTCATATCCTGAATCGGGCGTGCTGGCGTTCTACGAGTGGCAGGTGTGAAGCGTGGGACTTGGGGTCATGAAACACACTCTCGGCAACCATGAACGTCACGACCAAAGGAATTCAGGCAAAACCATGATGACCCGACCTATCACTGCCTTCCTCGCCACGCTCGCCTTTCTTGTCACGTCCGCATTCGGCGCGGAGGTAGAACCATCCCTCACCAAAATGCGCGAGCTGGCCAAGCAGCGTCAATGGAGTGAACTGGTTGCGCAGTTCAAAGATGAAGACCTCGCCGCGTGGAAGAATGTTCCGGCCAAAGCAACCGAGGCTCTCAGCTTGCGAGCCAGAGCGTATGGCGCGTTAAAAGATGGAGCGAGTGCTGAGCGGGATCTGAAGATGGCCGTCGAGATCTCGCCGAAGAGCGGAGAGCACTGGCATGAACTTGGCGCGCTCTACGCCGATGTCCTGGGCAATCAGGAACAGGCTCTCGCAGCGTATGAGAAGGCCTTCGCGTCTGTGGGCAAATCCATGTCGTGGCTCTCCATCAGCGCCACTCTCAATACGGCATCGATTCTCCTCCAGCAGGGCAAGCCGCAGGATGCCCAGAAAGTGATGGAGCGTTACGACAGCGCTGATCTTCTGGCCATGGCTCCGATTTGGGGCGATAAAATGCGTGCGCTCAGTGAGAAGATCGCTGACAAGCTCAGTGCCGCGCTCCTGGTGATCGTGGACAAGGGAGGGAGCGAATATCAAATCGTGTTGCCGGATACGTTTCCGACACCTGCGATTCAGGCGGACCTGCAACAGGTGGCGCGCCTGCTCCAGACGGCTTTTAAAGCCAACGGCGCGGACTTGCCTATCGTGGCCGAAGCCGCCCGCGATGCCGCCAAACCGAGTCTTTACCTGGGTGCCACCGCTTTCGCCCGCAGTCATGGAGTGGCGTGCCAAGGGTGGAGCTATGTCCACAAAGCGGTGGGGCGCGACATCATCCTCGCGGGCTGCGATGAATCCGCGCCGGGCAGGGGATCAAACAGCGCCAACGGCTCGGCCTTTGACCGAATCGGCACGGCAAAGGCTGTGACCGACTTTTTGCAAAGCCATCTCGGCACCCGTTTTCTGTTTCCCGAGCAAGGGGGCTTTGTCCCGCTGGCCGCAGTCTCCAAGGTGGATTTGCTGACCACGCCCACCATTGAGTATCTGCCAATGCCGAGAATCGCGGTGCCGCCGACTCTTGATGTGAAAAAGACACCCGTGCTCGATTTCGACATTACCTGGCCGCCGGTGGTGAGCTTCTATCATCTCGCGCAGAATCGTTTTCCGGCGATTGACTCCACTTTCGGCGGCCACACCTGGCATCGGGCGATCCCTTCTGATGAAGCTGCGTTTGCCAAGCACCCCGAGCGCTTTGCGTTACTGGGTGGGAAACGCATGCTGACCGGCAGCCAGGCGCAGGTTCAGTTTTGTCTGTCCAATCCAGAAGTGCAGGAACTGCTTTATCAAGACCTGGAGAAGCACTTCAAACTGGGTTTCAAGAACGTGGACCTCGGGCAGCCCGATGGCTTCCGCGGATGCGAGTGCGAGGCTTGCACCGCGCTCTTTGGCACGGGCTCGGATTGGAGCGAGAAGATATGGATTCTCAATCGCAAGCTCGCCGAACGCGCTCACAAGGCGTTTCCTGACCGCACGGTCACCCTCTCCGTGTATGCGATCACCGAGACCCTGCCGAAGACTTTCAACTCCTTCCCACCCAACGTGCAACTTTGGATGTGCGGCACCCGTGACCACGAGCTTGCCGCCTGGCGGGAGTTCGGCGCGCCAAAGGGTTTCGCCGCTTATCTCTACTACTGGTGCCCAAACATGATGCCGCGTTACTTCCCGATGCGGACGCCTCTTTATGTCGAAAACGCAGCGAAGCGACTGATGGAGGCCAAGGTCCAGGCCATCACTCGCGATGGCAATGGCGGCACCGCATACGGACTCGAGGGGCCGACCTACTACACGATGGGAAGGATGTTCGACGGTCCCGGTGTCCACACGGCCAAAAACCTCGTCATCGAGTATGTCAGCGCCGCCTTCGGCAAAGCAGCAACACCGATGATGAGCTTTTACGATCAGCTCTATAACTCGCTGGAAATTTACTCCCGCTACATGGCCACGCGCGAGGATGGCTGGAACTTCACCGACATGTATGGTCGCGGTCACAAGCACCTGTCCACTCCCGAGGGGATCATCGCATTCCTGTATCCGGTGGAGTTGATTCAGGCCATGGAGAAACAATTGGCCATGGCTGAGAAGGCAGACCCAAACCCCAAAGTGCAGATGCGGCTGGCACTGGTGCGGGCTGAGTTTGACTACCTCAAAGACGTGGTCACCGCCGTGCATCTCTACAATGCCTATCAAATCTCGCCTGACGCGGCATCGCTCGACCGTCTGCTCAACGCCATTGATGGCCGCCGTGCTGCCGTGGACAAACTGTTCGCCAAAGACAACGCACCCAAGGGCTGGCCCATCACGCTTTTCCCGCCTTCCGGTCACAACGCCGACACGATGAAGCTCACCTATGATGGCTACCAGGAGCCCTACAAGAATTCCTTCTTCAACTGGGACACCGCCGCCAAGCGCAATGCCCCGCTGCCAAATGCCAGGCGCATTCTCGCAGGCACAGCTGATGGGGGTGTCACGATGGATTCACCCGGGTGGGACAAGATTCAGCCTCAGAAGTTTGCCTCCACTGAGGTGCGCGCCCTGTTTGATGAAAAGCAGATCCATCTGCGCTTTGAAACGGAACTGCCGCCGGATGCGAGCGCCGAAGTCATCGAGAAAGAGCGGTTCGAAGCCTATCTCATGCCCGCAGCAGGCACGCCGGTCACCTTTCGCCTCAGCGCAGGACTCAAGCCGGACACTCGATCTCAGGCGGCACGCGGCCTGATCACCGACATGATGAATCTCGGTTACGGCAAGTTTGATCCTCTGTGGAAGGCTGAGTGGACCCATGTCGCCGAGCATCGTCCGACGACCAACCACCTGAGAGTGATGATGAGCATCCCGCTGCGCTCGATTCCACCTGCTGCGGTGAAGCCGGATCAGAACTGGTTTGTCAATTTCCGGCGCATCAGCCCTGCGGGAGCCAGTGCCTGGTCAAGCGGAGGAGGCACCGACATCGAAGATCCTCGGAGCAACGGCGAGATGTCATTCGGCAGCGCAGGTGCCTCCGCATCGGCTCAGTCGCTGAAATTGCTCCGCGAGAAAAGCTACCAGGACACCTTTGAGATTCCCGGCGAATGGAAGGATGTGATTGCCCAGGGATCACCCATTGCATTGGCCGGCTGGCGGTTTCGCGCGGACCCCACGGAGGTGGGCACCCAGGACGGCTGGTTCAAGACGGAGCGCTATGCGGAGGCGGATTGGGCACCAGTGACAGTGCCCGCGTTCTGGGCGGAGAATGAGGCCATCGGTGATCTCCTGGGCGATGGTTGGTATCGTGTCACTTTCACCGTTCCCGCTGCTTCGCAGGGCAAGGCAATACGCCTCCTGTTTGCCGGAGTGGACGAGCAGGCATGGGTTTATCTCAACGGACAGCAGATCGGTGAGCACTCCGAGAAGTCAGAGAAGAAAGCCTACACCGCCTTGTATGATGAGCCGTTTGTTGTCGAAGTGCCAGCCGCGCAGTTGAAGTTCGGCGCACCCAACGTGCTCACGGTGCGCGTGCATAATCAAGTTCGTGCCGGCGGTATCTGGCGTCCGGTTCATGCCATTGAGGCGCTCCCAGTCAGCAAGACCAATTGAATATTTCCTCATGAATCGAAGCCAATTCCTCCAAAGCGCAGCCGCGTCTTTGCTCTCTGCCCCGTTTCACTCCTTGCCCGCCCAACAGGTGAATAGGGTCTATCTCGACTCCATTGGCTTGCAGCTCTACACCCTGCGGCATCTTTTGAAAGAGGACGTCGTGGGCACCATCAAGGCCGTGAAGGACATGGGCTACAAGCAGGTCGAGCCGTATGAGTTTCCCAAATACAAAAAGCCGATCGAGGCCGCCAGGGACATCGGACTTTCGGTGCATTCGACCCATATCCAGTGGAACTCGGTGCTCAATCCCAGTGCGCCTGACACGCCCGCCTTTGCGAAGGTGCTCGAAGAAGCCCGGGCAGCAAAGATCAAGCATCTCGTGATCCCTACCATCGAGCCCAAGGACCGCCCGACGCTCGATGGCTACAAACGCGCAGCCGAGAAGATGAACCGTGCTGCCACCGAGGCCAAGGCGGCTGGCATTCAACTCGCCTATCACAATCACACCTTCGAGTTCGATCCCATGGAAGGCGGCAAAGCAGGCTTCGATGTGTTGATGGAGGAGTTTAGCGCCGACATGCTTTTCGAGGTCGATGCGTTCTGGGTGCATCTCGGCAAACGCGATCCCGCGAAACTGATTCGCTCCCTGAAGAGCCGGGTGACGCAGGTGCATCTCAAGGACCTCTCTGCCGGTGTCAAACTGCCCGAGAAAATCGAAGGCTGGTGGAGCCTGCCCGTCGAGGCCTTTGCGTCCTCGGGCGATGGCATCATTCCTGTGAATCCGATCATCGAGGCCGCGAAAGAAGCCGGCGTCCAGTATTGCCATGTAGAACAGGACCTTTCGCACGACGCCCTGGCCAGCATTCGCCGGAGCTTGAACTACCTCCGGTCCTGATTTTTCCGACAAACTCAGCCACCAACCGACCATGAAACCAATGCCATTCACAGCCATACTGCTCCTTTCCGTCCTCGCGATGAGCCACGCTTGGTCACAAGAGCTCTACGACTACAAAAAGCCGCGCGAGTCGCAGAACTGGACCAGCATCTCGCTCAAGACCAAAACCGCCAACGGCCCTGATTTGCCGCTCGTCCTGCTCATCGGCGATTCGATTGCGGTGCGCTATTCCTCTGAAGTCGGCTCGGCGCTCAAGGACAAGGCTTACGTCTCACTTCTCGGCACCTCGAAGGCGGTGGGTGATCCGGCCCTGATCGATGAGATCAAGCTCGTGCTGCGGCAGAATGTTTACTCGATCATCCACTTCAACTTCGGACTGCATGGTGACGTCGCTGACCTGCGCGACGGATTGGCGGAGGTCATTGCGACGATGAAACGCCACGCACCCAACGCCAAACTCATCTGGGCCACGACCACGCCCTGCCAGCAGAAAGACGACGCGCCGGACGCCAAAGTCATCGAGAAGAACAAGGCCTCTGACGAAATCATCGCCAAAGCGGGGATCACCCATGTGAACGATCTCTACACGCTGGTCACCAAGCACCCTACGAAGCTATGGGACGCTGGCGGCGTGCATTACACAGCGGAAGGCACGGCGATTCAGTCCAAACAGGTCGCGCAGGCCATCACACCGCTTTTGCCATGACGAAACTTTTCCTCACCGTCTGCCTCCTTGCGTCTTTGGTCAGCACCTTGCCCGCGCAGGACTCCGCACCGCTCCTCGCAGGCACTGCCAAAGTCGAAATCACGCCGACAGCCGAGCAAGCGGTCAATCTCGCGGGTCAGCCACTGCAACTCCGTGATCCCTTGTTTGCGCGGGTGCTGGTGTTGAAGACGCCGCAGACCTCCGTGGCCATCGTCTCCGTCGATCTCATCGTTTTCGCTTCCAAGAAGGTCATCGACGAAGCCAAGGCCAAGTGGGGCGTGAACCACATCATCCTCTGCGCCACGCACACCCATGCCGCGCCTGCGGCAAAGGGCATGATCATCAAACCACCCGCTGCTCCTGACTGGACACGCAGCCCCAAGGCCCCTGCCGAGGTCATCGACTGGCCGGGCCTTTCCGCAGACCCCTGGTATGCGGCCACGGAAGCGAAGGTTGTCGCCGCCATTGGTCAGGCGATGCAGAATCTTTTTCCGGCACGCATGGTCGCAGGCAAAGGACCGTTCGAGAGCGCTTACATGGCCCACAATCGGCGGCTCATCCGCGCGGGCATCGTCAGCGCCATGTGGGAGAATCCGGATCGACGTCCCACGAAGCCCGTTGACCCCACCGTCGGCGTGATCCGCATTGACGACATGAGCGGTAAGCCCCGTGCCTTCGCCGTGCAGTATGCCTGCCATCCGGTAACTCTCATGGGGGCCGGTGCTGTCTCCCGCGACTACCCGGGAGCCCTGGTCGATCACATCGAGGAACAACTCGGCCCCGATTGCATGGCTCTGTTTCTCCAAGGTGCCTCCGGCGATCTGGATCCCTATGATTTGCACAATCTCCGGGGCGCAAATCGCTTCAATATCGCCAAACAAGCCGGCATTTCGCTGGCCAAGGGTGCCTTGCAAATCGCTCGCGACCTCAAGCCGCAGCCGCCCACTGCCATCGCGGTGAAGGAAAGCCTGCTCACCATTCCGAATCGCCATGGCAACCTCAGAACGGAGGTCGGACTCCTCACCGTGGCCTTCAATCGAGACCTCGCCCTCGTCGCCATCCCCGGCGAGCCCTTCATTCAGCATCAGCTTGATCTCACCGCGAGATCACCCATCGCGAACACCTTCATCCTCGGCCTCGCTTATCACGGCAAAGGAACGCCATTCGTCGTCTATATCCCCACCGCCCAAGCCGTGAAGGAAGGCGGTTACGGAGCCGCCGAGTGCAGCTTCCTCGCGGCGGATGCCGGTGAGCGGCTGTTGAACACCGCCGTGGCAGATTTGCAGGCGATCATCGCTCATTGAACAGGGTGGAATCACTTTAACCGACCAAGCATGAAACACATTTTCCGCATCCCTGAGTCCCACGACAAAAACATGAAGACCCGACTCCCATTTTTCTGTCTCTTATCATTACGTCGTTTGCTTCTCCTCGCGCTGCTGCTCGGCCACGCGGCAGCCGTTGGTGCGGATGATTTGACGGTGCTGCCGCCATTGGTGGACGGAGTCGCGCCGGTCGGGCTGCTGGAGGCGCAGTTGAAGAAACTCGCCTTTGCCGCGCTGGACCGCCGCGACACGGACTACGAGAAGATCAAAACTCCGGCGGATGTCGCCGCGTGGCAGCAGAGGCAACGCGCGAGCTTCCTGGCGGCGCTGGGCGGGCTGCCGGAGCGCACGCCTTTGAATGCGAAAGTGACGGGGCAGCGCGATTTCGGCACCTATCGGATGGAGAAGGTTCTGTTTGAAAGCCAGCCGGGCTTCCTGGTCTCCGGCTTGCTCTATCTCCCGCCCGGGGCCGGGCCGCATCCGGCGGTGCTCATGCCGTGCGGGCACACGGCGATCGCCAAGGCGGGCGAAGTCTATCAGAAGGCCTCCATCAGCCTCGTCCACGCGGGTGTCGCGGTCTTTTGCTTCGATCCCATCGGCCAGGGTGAAAGGCGGCATTACCGGCAGCCGGATGGCAAGGCGGAGTTCGAAAGTCCCACGAGCGAACATCAACTGATGGGCATCTCCGGGACTCCGGTGGGCCTCAGTCTGGCGCGGACGATGATTTGGGATGGCATCCGCGCTCTCGATTACCTCCAGAGCCGGCAGGACATCCGGGGTGACCGCCTCGGCTGCACCGGCGTCTCTGGTGGTGGGACCATGACCAGCTACTTGATGGCGCTGGACGAGCGCATCGTCGCGGCTGCGCCTGCCTGTTACCTCACCGGCTTCCGGCGGCTGCTGGAAACCATCGGTCCACAGGACTTCGAGCAAAATCACTTTGGTCAGATCACCGCCGGCCTGGACCAGTCCGACTATGTGCTCATGAGCGCGCCACGGCCGGTGCTCATCATGGCGGCGACGAAGGATTTTTTCGACATCCAGGGCGCGTGGAATGTGTTCCGTGAGAGCAAGCGCGTTTACGGCAGGCTTGGGCTTCCGGAGCGCGTCGAACTGGTCGAGGCGGACACAAAACACGATCTCGCCATCGAGATGCGCGAGGCTTCCGCGCGGTGGTTCCGCCGCTGGCTCGCGGGCCGCGACGATGCGTGGCGGGAGCCCGCGTTCGAGATTTTGCCGGAGCAGGAAATCCTCTGCACGCCGGAGGGCGATGTGCTGCGCCAGCCCGGAGCGCGTTCCTTTTTCGATCTTATCGCGGCGGTGGCCGATCCACTCACTGCGGAACGCCAGCGCTTCTGGCAGTCCAGCACGCGACCTGTCGCGCTCGCGAAAGTGCGCGACCTAGCGCGGATTCGTCCGCTCGCGGAACTGCCGCCCTTCACGATGATCACCGGGGATACAATCCAGCGCGGGCAGGTGCGCATCGAGAAGCTGACCCTGCGCAACGCCAAAGGCACCGTGCTTCCCGCACTCTTGTTTCATCCACCCGGCGCCAGCACCGGGTTCAGGCTCTACCTGCACGAAGATGGAAAAGGAGCGGCAGCCGGGCCGGGCGGAACTCTCGAAACCTTCGCCCACGCCGGTGAAACCGTGCTGGCCGTGGACCTGCGCGGCCTGGGTGAAATGCAGCGGAGCAAGCGGGCGGCGGGTTTAGCAGCACTTCAGGAGCCAAACTGGAAGTCCGCCACGCTCGCCTATTTGCTCGGCCAATCGTTGGTCGGCATGCGGACTGAGGACATCCTCGCCTGCGGACGATTCGCCTCGGAAAAATGGAATCAAGGCCACCCGGTTCACCTCACTGGCATCGGCGAAACGGGCATCCCCGCACTTCACGCCGCCGCCTTGGAGCCGCAACTTTTCGCCAGCACACGTCTCGAGCGCACCCTGCGCACCTGGGCCGATGTCTGTTCCTCGATGCGCACGCGGAACCAGCAGATCAACACCGTCCACGGTGCGATGCGATTCTACGATCTGCCGGATTTGGTTGCCCTATTGCCCGCCGACAAGTTGGTGCTGCACGAGCCCGTGGATGCGGCGGGCCAGGTGAAGAAGGACTAAATGAGTCATCCCCAACTCAATCATCTATGAAACACACGCTCACGCTCCTCCTCGCGCTTTTCATCACACGCAGCGCACTCGCCGAATCGTATCTCGTCGAGAACGGCCAGCCGCGGGCGGAGATTGTCATCAGTGACAAACCCTTGCGCACAGTGCGGCTGGCGGCGCAAGAGTTGCAGAATAGCATACTGAAAATCAGCGGAGCAAGGCTGCCCATCGTCACGCAACCGTCCAGCAAGGCGGTGAAGGTGTTCATCGGAGCCAGTGCGCACTCGCCGGTGAAGGCGGAGGGGCTGGTGCATGGCGCGTATCGCATCGCCACCGGGGCGGATTGGATGGCACTTATCGGCGAGGACACGGAGTTCATACCCATCGAGCCGTGGGCGAAGCACAATGCGGAGATCGTGAATGGCAAGGCCCAGGGCGAGTGGAACCAGATCACGGGGGCGCTTTGGGGCCTGCCCAATCTGCTGATTTATAAGAGCCGCTTCACGCTGCCTGGTGACATCGGCCGGCCCACGGCGCAGGCTGCGGAAAAGGCCGCGCCTTTGCAGATGTGGGATCAAGACGAGCGCGGCTCATTCAACGCGGTGTGCGGCTTCCTCATGAAGCTCGGGGTGCGCTGGTATCTGCCGGGGGAACTCGGCGAGGTGCTGCCGGATTTGAAAACGATCCCGCTGCCGAAGCTCGACGAGACGGTGCGGCCCGACTTCGAGCAGCGGCGCTTCAGCTACCACGGCGGCGTGCATGGGCCAAACAATGCCATGTGGTTCATGCGGCTCGGTGTGCGCGATCCTTACGGCATCCAGGACGCCCACGGGCTCGATACGATGACAAATCACGCGGAGGTCTTCGCAGCGCATCCAGACTGGTTCGCGATGTATGGCGGCAAGCGGCGCTTTGAACCGAGGGCGAACAATCAGCTCTGTTACTCGAATGAGGAACTGTTTCAGGAAGCGGTGCGCTATGTCCGTGCGCAGTTCGATCACTTCAAAATGAACATGGTCTCGGTGATGCCGCCGGACGGCTACACGGCCATCTGCCAGTGCGAGAAGTGCCAGGGCAAAGATTCGCCCGAGCGCGATCAGGGCGGCCTCGCCTCGGACTATGTGTGGGGCTTCGTGAACCGTGTCGCGAAGGAAGTGCGCAAGACGCATCCGCACGGCAAGGTGCTGAACTGCGCTTATGGCATCTATTCGCTGCCACCGCTGAAGATCGACAAGCTGGAACCCAATGTCGTCGTCTCCATCGTCGGCGCACGCGTGCCGAGGAACAACAAGCCGGAGCAGCAGGCGGCGTTTCGGCAGTTGCGCGAGAGCTGGGTGGCGAAGACGCACAACCCGATCATCAATTTCGAAAACTATCCCTTCATCGACCGCGGCTGGTATCTGCCCGCCTTCACCCCGCACGCGATGGGCGAGAGCACGAACGCCACCAAAGGCATCTCTCACGGCGAAGACATCTCCCTCACCGTGCCACAGGAGCCCAGCACGGTGGGCATCGGCTTCAATCACTTCCAGATCTACTTCACTGCGCGGATGTATTGGGGCGGCAAGGACGCCGACGTGGACGCGATGTTCCGCGAATACTGCCGCCTTTTCTACGGCCCTGCGGAAACGGAGATGCGCGCCTTCCTTGAATACTGTGAGGCCAACTGGCAGGAGATGGAAAAGGAAAAACTGAAAGCCGACGAAGCGCTTGCCCTTTTCGACAAAGCGAAGGCGAAGGCCGATGCCGCGAGTGTGTATGGCAAACGCATCGCCCTCATCGACGACTTCCTCAAAGGGCTGCGCAACAAAAGCCAGCAGCTCGGCAAAGTTCGCGGCCCGGTGCCCGTGCTGAGGCTGGTCGGCGAGGCGCGCAGCAAGATCGTCATCGATGGCAGGCTCGATGACGAAGCGTGGAAGAACGCTTTTCCCTCTGCCACCTGCACTTTGCGCGAGCTGCAAACGGGACGCCCGCCCACCTTTGGCACCACGGTGAAATCCACCTGGCTCGGCCATGACCTCTACTTTGCCATCCGCTGCGACGAACGCCGTGGCGAGAAACCCAACATCGGCACCACGAAGGAAGACGACGGCGCTATTTGGTATGGCGATGCCGTCGAGCTGCTGCTCGAAACCGAATCGCGCTCATATTACCAGATCGCCATCAGCCCTAGCGGAGCCGTGGTGGACCTGGATCGCGGAGCCTCGCGCGACAAATGGTTCACTTGGGACTCGAACGCCGAAGTCGCGACGCACATCGCCGACGATCACTGGACCATCGAGATCCGTCTGCCGATCACACAGGATGAGAATGATCCGCTGCACCAGGTCATCGGCAGCAGGCCCAACAAGAGCCTGCCTTGGCATATCAACCTCTGCCGCCAGCGCATCCGCGAAGATGGCGCGGAATACTCCGCCTTTTCGCCGACCGGCACCGACGGCTTCCACGAGGTGATGAAGTTCGCGACCTTCTACGATGGCAACAGCTTCGAGTTCGACCACGGCCCGGCGGACGACGACTTCCTGGAAAAGACGCGCATCGCCGCCGACTTCGCTCGCACCGGCAAGCGCGAGGAAGCCCTCGCTGCCTACACAGCCGCCGCCGAGGGCAAGATCACCGACCTGCAAAAGTCCCACGCGCTGGAACTCGCCGCCCAGTTTGCCATTCACCAGCGCCAGCCGGACCTAGCCGCAGAACTCATCCTCCGCATCCCCATTGAGGCTGTGAAAAAGGCCGCTGAGATGGATCACCTTCTCAACACCTACAAGGCACCCGAGATCATCGCCCGATTCGGCGCGGAGGATTTTTCCAAGTGGCCGTTCTGGAAACGCGGTGCTGGCCTTTATGCACGAGGCCGCGCCTATTCCATCACCAAAACCGGCGACAAAGCCGAAGGCGACCTTACAGCCGCGCTGGATTGGATCAGTGAACCGCGGACGCGAGACGCGATTTGGGAAGCCGTCGGCCACAATCGGGAAGTTAACCTCAAGAACGACGAAACAGCTCTCGCCGCCTACAATGCCATCGTCGAAGGCCGCACCCACATCGGAGGCGCCAGCGAGTTCACCGCCCTGCAAGGCATCGCCCGCATTCAGGCCCGCAAAGGCCAGTTCGACGAAGCCCTGAAGACCCTGCACCGCGCCCAGCCCGACAAACTCGAGGGTGTGTGGCGCGAGAATATCCAAAAATCCATCGAAGCCGTGAACAAGGCCCGCAAACCTCAATGAAGACCCGACGCCCACTTTTTTGTCGTTTGCTTCTCATCGCGCTGTTTTTCCCTCATGCGCTGCTGAGCGCCGACATCGCACTGTCCACGGCGGGCAAGACCCAGTTCCGCATTGTGAAGCCGGAGGCGGTTTCGGCGGTGGATGATTATGCGGTGACCACGCTCGCGGACTACCTGAAACAAATCACAGGCGCGGAGTTCCCTGTGCTGGATGCGGACAAGGTGACTGGCACCGGTCCCTGTCTTTATGTCGGTATCAGCGCGGCGGTGAAGGAGAAGCTGGGCGGCGATCCACTGGCCGCACTCAAGGAACAGGAACATGTTTCGCGGAGCCAGGGCGGCGATCTTCTTCTCTACGGCAAGGGCGTCCACGGTAATCTCCATGCGGTGATGGAGTTCCTGGAGACCTCGCTGGGCTGGCGCTGGTATTCGCTGTTTGAGAAGCCGGTGCTTCCAGCCTCGCCGACGGTGATTTTGACGCCCTTTGAGAGGAAACGCGGGTTCTCCTTCCGCTCTCGCGAGTTCGGGCTGCTGGGCGATCCTCACTTCAGCTATCAGCGTGGGCTGAACATGGCGTCGGAGAAATGGGGGATCCGGTCAGCGCCCGGCTTTGCGCCTTATCTGCGCAACGACAAGTTTGTGCACAGTGCCTTCGCCTACATCCCGCCCACGCCGGACACGGTTTACTCGCGGTCGTTTCCCTGGATGGAGCGGATGGATTACTTCGCGACGAATCCCGAGTTCTTCTCCATGCACGCTAACGGCAATCGCACGCCCGCCATGCAATTGTGCTTCAGCAATCCCGCCCTGCGCCAAGAATTCACGCGAAACATCCTCAAGCACCTCACCATCGCTCCCGGCAACGAGATCTTCACCGTGGACGCCGCTGACAATCCGGACGCCTTTTGCTACTGCCCAGAGTGCAAGGCGCTGGAGGCGAAGTATCAAAGCCCCGGCGGACCGATCTACGACTACCTGATCGAACTCTGCGGCCTCTTGCAGAAGCAGCATCCCGGGAAGTTTGTCAAAACACTGGCCTACCGCCGCAGCCAGACGCAGAAGCCGCCGGTGTTGCCTACTGGTGGCCGACTTCCGGAGAACTTGATCATCGCCTTCGCGCCCATCGAAGACTGTTTCTTTGCCGACTGGAATCATACCGATGCGGGCCTGCAGGAGACCTATCGCGATCTTCAGGCATGGAGCCGCATCACCTCGCATCTCTGGGCTTGGTTGTATCCGAATCCCTGGGGCAGCGGCGAGGTGCTGCCGGTGGGCAATCTTCGGCGCAATATCAACCAGATGCGCCTGATGCACAAAGCGGGCGTCGAGGGCGTCTTCACCGACCACCGGGGCGCAAACGACCGCTCCGGGCTCAGCGAGTTGCAAAACCATCTCATCCTAAGGCTCATGCAGGATGTGAACTGCGACACCAGCGCGCTGATCCGCGAGTTTACCGATCACCACTACGGCCCCGCCGCCGAGCAGGCCCGTCTTTATCTGGAAGAACTGGAGCAAGGGCGCGAGGCAATGCGCGAGCTGCCGCGCGGTGTCACCTACACGCCCGGACCTCGTTTTGAAGACCACATCTACCCCTACCTCACCGAGGAGAACATTCACCGCTGGCAACGCCGATTTGATGCCATGGAAGCCAGCGCCGCCGCATACCCCGCAACTCTGGCCAATGTCCGCCTGCTGCGACGCGAGCTGGATTTCGCGAGTCTGTGGAAGTGGTTCAAACTGCGCCAGTCGCACCCGGACTACTTCAAAGACGCCAACGTATTCGCCAACCGCATCAAGGCCGCCAGCCCGAGACCCTTTGCCCCCGGCACGCTCGCCGACTTCATGGCCATCATCGAAGGCGGTGGTGAAGAGAAGCCGCTGCCTGCTGAGTTCGACGGCATTGACCGCTCCCTCATCCAGACCTTTGTGCCCACCAACTCAGGCCGTCAGGCTGGACCCAAGACCGTGAAAGATACCGAGGCCGCCCGTGGCTTTGCATCCACCATTCATCTGCCCGACATGCCGTTTCAAATCGGCTTCTACCAATGGGAATCGCGTCAGCCGTCCAAGGGCAAGGAAGGTGCGCGAATCCGCCTGGAGCAGAAAGACATCACCCCCGGCAAATACCGGCTCTACAAACTGGGTGCGATCACCCTCACGCCGGACAGTTGGATTTGGTTCTCGGCCAAGAGCTGGGCCACAAATCAGCAGCTCGGCGAGCGCCTCTACGAGCCTGGAGCCATAAATCAATGGGACGCCTGGGTCTCCTTGAAGTTCGACGGCCCCACCTATGGAGGCGCTGCCGCCGAAGACCAAGTGCTGTGCGACCGTATCATCATCGTGAAGAAGCCATGAAGAACACTTCCATGAAGCCGCTCATCCAATTCATCTGCCGACTCCTCCTCACCGCCCTTCTCATCGCGCCCCTAACCGCACTCAACGCCGCCGAACCGAAAGCGGGCGACTCGAAGCGGATCGACCTCGGAGACGGCGTTACGCTGGAGGTCGTCTATCTGTCGCCAGCTACTCGAGATCGACCACGGCCATGTCATCGGCAGGGTGTTGGCGTGACGAACCATTAACCCCCATTTCCGAAAATCATGTTCCGATCCTCCTTGATCCTTCTGTGTCTCAGCGCGTGCGTGCTGCTGCTTTCCGCCGAGTCGCCTGCTGCGCAAAAGCTCGCTGACTTTAAGCGCGTCGTCATCGCGGATGACGCGAACGCGGTGCAGCGCGCAGCAGCGGACGAACTGGCAAGCTATGTGAGCCGGATCACAGGCCAAAAGGTGGAAACCATGAAGGCGAGTGTGTTCGCCCTTTCTAAAACGACAGGGGCTTCGTTCTTTGTGGGCGATGGCGCGGCGGAACTCGCTCTCGGCAGCTCACCGAAGCCATGGAAAACCGAGGAATGGATGCTGCGCTCCGTGCCACAGGGGCTCGTGCTGGCAGGTGATGATGGCGAGGGTGATCCATGGTCCATCACCACGGCGGCGGGGAGCATGCTGGCAGTTTACACGCTGCTGGAAGATCGTCTCGGCGTGCGCTGGTTCTGGCCGGGCGAGTTTGGCGACCATGTGCCGGCAAATGCCGATGCGCTCGTGCCCGGGCTCATTGAGCGCCGCACGCCGGGCTTTGAGATTCGTTCCGTGGAACTCGGTTATTCGAGCATTTACCACACGAAGGTGTTTAACGATGCCGCTAGGCGCTGGGCACGTCGGTCACGCCTCGGTTGGGTGAAGTCGGCGGTGTTTGGGCACAGTTGGGAGGCGGCGTTTGATTTGCGCAAAAGCGAGACTTTCAAACAGCACCCGGAATGGTTCGCGCTGGTCAATGGCAAACGCCGGCCGCCGCAGATGTGCACCACGCACCCGGATGTCATCGCCCGCATGGTGGACTACGTGCTGGCGGGCAAACAGGACATCATGAACATCTCGCCGAGCGATGGCGGCGGCTTCTGCGAATGCGAGCGCTGCCAGGCGCTCGATGTGCCGGGCGTGCTCGCGTATGACAAAATGCACGTCCAGCTCAGCGACCGCATCTTCACCTACGCCAACGAAATCGCCCGTCGGGTGCGCGAGAAGAATCCGGCGAAGAGTTGCGGCATGTTCGCCTACACTTACTACAACAAGCCTCCGGTCAAGATCACCCGGCTGGAGCCCAACCTGTATCTCTCCTTCGTTTTCCAAAGCGGTGCTCATCGCGATCCTGAAAACCTGCGCGAGTGGCGGGAGTCCGTCTCGGGCTGGCAGAAACTCGGTGCCAAAATGGTCGTGCGCGAAGGCTGGGGCAATCACTACTACCACGACATGCCGTTCATCCATGATCGTCAGATCATCGCGAATCTGGCCGAAGCGAGCAGTCTGGGATTCGTCGCCGCGTATGGAGAAGGTAGCAAATCCTTCGCCACCATGGCCCCGAACTTCTGGGCCATCACGCACATGATGTGGGATCCGAAACGCGACCCGGATAAAGTGATGCCCGACTTTTACCAATCCGCCTACGGACCTGCCGCCAGCGAGATGGAGGCCTTTTTTGGCGCTTACAGCCAGGCGCTCGACGCGAACTGGTCCAAGCGCGACCGCATCGTGGACGCCACCGGGATTGCCTATGCCAATGTCATCGCTGCCTGGGGCAAACTCATTCCCGCCGAGGCCGTTGCGGAGGCTGAAAAGCACCTCCAGGCCGCCGAAGCCAAAGCTCCTGCGGGCGAATACGCCGACCGCGTGAAGTTTCACCGATTTGGCCACGAATACACCAAGGTCATGCTCGAACTGCTCGCCAATTACAAATCGCTCAGCGAACTCGGCGTGAAGATGGACTTTGCCGTGGCCGTGAAAGCCACGCGCGATGATCCCGCTGCCCGCGATGCCTTGCTGAAGCGCACCTACGAGCTGGGCGAGCAGCGCGAGCAAATGCTCCTCGCCCACCGCGACTGGGCCGGCCCCGATGAAGGGCTCTATGCCTTCACCAACGACAGAAATATCCGTCAGTGGCACACCAACGTGAAAAAGGCCCTCGGCATCACCAAACCGAGCGCAGTGACCAAGGAGACACTCGACGGGAAGCAAGGCCGGTGAAGATCGTCTCGCGTGATATTCTTCCCCCAACTCAGCCGTAGTGGTTGACTCATGCTCACCATCAACGGCACCTCCCGCACCAACTGCTCCGGCGTCACGCGCCGTGAGTTGTTGCAGATTGGTGGCGCGGGGTTGTTTGGGATGACGCTCCCGGGCGTGCTCGCGGCGCAGGAGGCGCAGCAGGCCTTTGCGGGAGGGAAAGCGAAGTCGGTGATCTTTTTGTTCCTGTTCGGTGGTCCGAGCCAGCTTGAGACCTTCGACATGAAGCCGGGTGCCAAGCGCGAGGTGCGCGGCCCATTCAAACCGACCCAGAGCCGCACGCCCGATCTACTCATCAGCGAGCATCTGGGTCGTCTGGCGAAGATCTCGCACAAATACGCGGTCATCCGCTCGATGACGCACAACTACAACGATCACAGCGGTGCGGGGCATTATTTGCAAACGGGCCATCGCTGGCATTTGCCGGTCGGTGGCGGTTTTTCGGCCACGCCGCAGGATTGGCCGTCGATGGGCTCGGTGGTGGAGCATTTGAGTCAAAAAATGCCCGGCGGCATGGAGCGCGACCTCGCGTCGTATGCGGTGCTGCCGAACCGCCTCGGCCGGTTACAGGATCGCGGTCAATACATCCGCCCCGGCGAGTATGCGGGCTGGCTCGGTCAGGCCTACAACCCGATGACGACCGTCATCGACAAAAAGGAAGTGAAGGACAATCCCTACTGGCGTGCCTGCGCAGATGGCGAACTGAGCTACGAGATCGAAGGCCTGAAGCCAGTCATCCCCGTGAGCCGAATCCAGGAGCGTGTCGGCTTGCTCGATCAATTTGAAGCCGTGCGCACGCGTCTCGACATGGGCGATGGCGACGCGATGGATCTGCACCGCAAGCGCGCGATGGCGCTCATCTCTTCCGACAAAACCAGCAGCGCTCTCAACATCCGCGCCGAGGGCGAAATGATGCGAGATCGCTACGGTCGCCATCTTTTCGGCCAGAGCTGCCTCATGGCACGTCGTTTGGTCGAAGCGGGCACGCGCTTCGTCACCGTGCATTACGACTGCCCGGATGGCTATGGCTGGGACTCGCACCGCACGAGCGATGACGTGCGTGATCATCTGCTGCCCACGTTTGATCAAGGCTGCTCCGCGCTGCTCACCGATCTCGACGAGCGCGGATTGCTCGATGAGACACTCGTTATCGCCATCGGCGAAATGGGACGCACGCCGATACCAAACGCCACCTGGGGCCGAGGCCACTGGAGCACCTGCTTCCCCGCACTCATCGCGGGTGCAGGCGTGCGCGGCGGCATTGTTTACGGCAAGTCCGACAAAGAAGCCGCCTATCCCGATGACAAACCGGTGTCGCCCGAAGATCTCGCCAAAACGATCTACTGGTCCCTCGGCATTGATCCCGATCTGATGCTCATGAACCGCGAAAACCGCCCGATCCCGATCGTGGACGGCGGGAAGCCAGTGATGGGGTTGTTTGGGTGAGTCTGCCAATGGGCGACAAAATGCTCCCGCTAGAGCTGTATTGGTTCCATGCGCACACTCCTGCTCGCCTTCCTCGTCACCGCCTCTGTATTCGCTGCGGATGCTCCCAAAGCTCCGCTGATGGCCGGAGCCGCCACATCCAACATCACGCCGGAACTCGGCGGCGAGGTCGTGGGAGGTTTCGCGCCGTATCCATGCACGCATATTCACGATGAGCTGCATGCACGCTGTCTGGTGCTGGATGATGGCAAAACGAAGCTGGCACTGGTGGTGTGTGATTTGCTCGGCCTGCATCGCAGCGTGTCGCTGAAGGCACGGGAACTCATCGAGAAGGAAACCGGCATCCCGGCGGCGAATGTGCTCATTAGCGGTACGCACACGCACTCGGCGGTGAACGCGCTTGGCGGGCCAGTGCGTGGCTACTTTTCGGACTTGGAGCTGACGGATTACCAAAAGTTCGTCGCGCGTCGCATCGCGGATGGCGTGCAGCGTGCGATCAATCTGCTGCGTCCGGCCGAGATCGCCTTTGGCACGGTGGATGTGCCGGAGCACGTGCACATCCGCCGCTGGTTCCTCAAAGAAGGCTCCATGCCGCCGAATCCCTTTGGCAAGATCGACAAAGTGAAGATGAACCCCGGCGCAGGCAATCCGGCGCTGGTGGAGCCTGCGGGCGAACCTGATTCCACGATCAGCATCATCGCGCTGCGTGAGCCGGGCGGGCGGCTCATCTCCGTCTATTCGGCCTACTCGCTGCATTACGTTGGCGGTGTGACCGGCGCGGACATCTCCGCCGACTACTACGGCGTGTATTGTGAGGCTTTGAAGAAGCTGCAAGCCAGCGGCGGCGACTATCCTCCCTTTGTCGCGATGATGGCGAACGGGACCAGCGGCGACGCCAACAACATCAACTTTCGCAATCCCCAACCCGGCAAGAAGCCCTATGAGCAGATGCGCTACGTCGCCGAAGATGTCGCCGCGAAAGTGAACGTGGCTTTGCAAAAGCTGACGTGGCAAAGTGAAGCCCCTCTCGCGGCGAAGTATCGCGAACTCGACGTGAAGTGGCGCGCCATCCCTGATGAACTCATCACCTGGGCGAAGGAAACCGAGGCCAAGGCCCCGCGCATCCAAGGCGGCAAGGCCGACCTGCCACTGGCCTATGCCGGGCGTGTGCAGCGCCTCGCCAAAGCCAGCCCGGAGACCAAGTTCCCGGCGCAGATTCTGCGCATTGGCGACGTCTGCATCGGTTCCTCGCCTTGCGAGACCTTTGCCGAAACCGGCGTGGAGTTTCGCAAACGCAGCCCGTTTGCGAAGTCCTTCATGGTCGAGCTGGCGCATGGCTACTACGGCTACATGCCCACGCCGCGCCACTTTGAACTTGGCGGCTACGAAACCTGGCCCGGCACGAACAACACCGAGTCCCAGGCCTCCGTGAAGCTCATGAACGCTCTGCTGGAAATGGCAGCCGAAGTCAAAATCACTGCACAAAAATAAACTGCTGTGTGTTCAGGAGGCTGAAGACGAGGTCTTCGATGCCGGTGAGGCCGTTTGTTTGGGCCTGCAGCCAAGTGTCACGCTCAGTGGCAGTGGGTTTGCGGCTGAGGAGTGTCATGTAGATGGCTTCGACTTTCTCATCGGGATAGGGGGCTTTGCTCACGGAGAGCATCAGCTGGCTGTATTTGCTGGTGATCTGCGGCAGAAGGCTGCCGTTCATCATGGCGAGCGCTTGGGGCACGCTGGCTTCGCTGTTGGCGTTCTCGATGGTTTCGCGATCGCTCTGGCCGAATTCGCGCAAGTAATGACCACGTGGTGCTGGGCTTGGCAATTCGGCAGCGCGGAGCCAGTTGCGCTGAATCTCGTCACGGCTGCGGTAGTAACTGGAGCGCTCCTTCTCTGGGATGCCGAAGTAGTCGGCTTCGATGGCGTAAGCGGCATGGCGCTTGGCCTCGGCGGCCTTTTTCTCTTCGGGAGTGAGCAAGATGGGATCGTAGCCGGGAATGCGGATGGTCTCGGCGTTGCCAGACATCATCATGCTCTCACCACCAGCGGAGGTGCTTGTTAAAGAGGCCGTGGCAAGCGGCTTGCCGGTGACTTTGGCATACAGGCGTTGTTGTGATGGGATCATCACATCACGCGCGACGACGGCGCGGGCATCACGCGTGACGTTGCGGTACTCCTGACGGATTTTTTGGAGTTCGTCACGCGCAGCGACGGCTGCGGCCTTGGCGGGCTCGATTTCGGCACCGACAGCTTTTTTGGCCACTGCTTCAGCCTGCTGGGATTTCCTCGTGGCCTCGCCAATTTTGGCCTGAAGCTTGGTGATGGCATCTTTTTGGCCTTTGTAGATGTCCGCGGCCTTTTTCACACCCGCGAGGACTTCCTCGGGCTTCATGGTGTTGATGGCATCGACGGATTTTTTCGCCTGGAGCACCTGCTGCAGCGCATTTTCACGTGCGACGGTGTTGGGCATGTCGGGATCGGGATTGATGAGAGTGATGAAGCTGTCCCACATCTGCTCGGCGGTCATGCGGCGCAGCAGGGGACCGGTGAAGTGGTAAACATTGCCCGGCGCATGCTCCTGCCGCGTGACCTGGCGCTGATAGGTCTGGGTGTTGTAAAGCACGGTGAGAAAGGCGCGCATGTCGTAATCGAGGTCGTGCATGAGCTTTTCCAGATGCTTCTGCAATTCCGGAATCATCGGCGTGGTGGCGTCAAAGAGCTCATCGAGTGGTTCGATGAGCGCGAGGCCGAAAACGCGTTTCCACAGGCGATTCGTGATGACGGTGGTGAAGCGCGGGTTGTCTTTGCTGGTCATCCAGCGTGCGTAGGCCTGGAGTTGGGTCTCGCCGGCTTGCGTATTGCATTCATGACCAAACATGGCGGCAGGTGCGACGGCGCTGCGTGGCTTGGCATCCGGGTATTGGTAATCCTTCGGCAGCGACGGCTTGGTCTTCTCATTAAACGTGAGCGCGGTGTCGCGGACGTTGTTGCGGGCTTCCAGCATCGCTTCACGGAAGTAAAAGTCCTCGGAGCGCATTTTCTTTTCCATCGCCTGCCGTCCTTCGGAGGCGGCTTTGGCCTTCTCCTGGTAGTCTTTTTCAAGGGCGGCAAACTGCTCGGGTGTCATGTCCTTGGTTCGCTTCGGACGCGTCGGGTCGGGGTTGGCTTTGCGATGCTCTGCGCGGATGGCTTTCTGGTCATCGTTGTGGATGCGCTGTGTCTCAGCGAGCACGCCGCCGTAGTTTTGTCCCTGCACGCCGTAGGTGAAGCTGGCCATCTGGTAGAACTGCATCTGCGTCCATTTGTCGAAGGGATGGTTGTGGCATTGCGCGCACTCGATGCGTGTGCCGAGGAAGATGCGCACGGTGTTGGCCATGTTGTCGAGCGGCATGCCTTGATCGCGGTAGTAGTAGCCGATGGCTCCATTTTCCCAGGGACGTCCCTGTGCGGAGATCATCTCGGCGACCATCTTGTCGTAGGGTTTGTTGCTGCGGATGCTGTCTTTGATGAAGTTCGAATAACCAACACCGGCTGAATTGTTTTGATTCATGCGCAGCACGTCCGCCCAGAAGTTGAAGGTGTGCAGCACATGCGCTTCGGAGTTGATGAGCCGCTGGATGAGGCGTGTGCGACGATCCGGTGCTTTGTCAGCCAAAAACGACTCCGTTTCCCGAGTGGTGGGGATGCGGCCGATGATGTCGAGATGAATGCGCCGAACGAAGGTGGCGTCGTCACTCATGGGATTGCCCTTGAGCTGATGTTTGGCCCAGTCTTTGGCTAGAATCTCGTCGATGGCCGTGGCAGCGGCCTTCGTATCAGGGCTTTTGGCATGAAGCGCCGTGAGGCTCAGCGACGCTGCGACGAGAAGGCGTGGAAGGGTGAGCGCGTTCATAGTGGCAGTCAGTACGGGCTGCTGTGCAGTCACTTTGCACCGGGATGATGGATTGATGGCGCGGTGAACGTGTTAGCCGCATGAAACGTCTGGCTCTCCTGGTGGTGATCTCTGCGCAGCCGCTGCGCGCGGCACCCCATGCGGCATTCCTCGACGCGCACTGCGTGAAGTGTCACAGCGGCGAGAAACCGAAGGGCAAATGGCGTGTGGATGAGCTATCGGCGGACTTTGCGGATGCAAAGAGCCGTGCGCGCTGGGAGAAGGTGCTGGAGCAGATTGAAAGTGGCGAGATGCCGCCGAAGTCGAAGCCTCGTCCGCCAGAGAAGGACGCTCGTGCTTTGACCGACTGGATCAGCATGCAAATCACCGCAGTGAGCGGAAAAGAAGGCCGTGTGGTGTTGCGGCGGCTGAATCGCACGGAGTATGAGAACACGGTGAATGATCTGCTCGGCACCTCGGCAAAATTGCAGGCGATGCTGCCGATGGATACTTCGGCGAACGGCTTTGATAACGTCGGCGATGCGCTGCACACCTCGTCGTTCTTGATGGATCAGTATTTGATCGCGGCGGAGGCGGCACTGGATCAGGCGATCACGAATCGGGCGAAGCCGCCAAAGCTGGAGCAGAAGCGGGTGGGATTGGAGGCGGCGTATCAAGTGAAGGCCAATTCCGAGAAGGTCTTCCGCAAACAGGAGCAGCGCGTGGTGATGTTCTCGTCCTCGGCGTGGGTGGCTGCGACACTGTTTTATATCGCGGAGCGCGGCACGTATC
>CAMCWM010000036.1 GCA_945882215.1 Akkermansia muciniphila
GGCCCGGCGGGCATCGGGCTGGATTCCGTGGACGCACTGCAGCTCGTGGTGATGATCGAAAAGCACTTTAACTTCAAGATGGCCGACCAAGACCAGGCGAAGCGCATCCTGCACAGTGTGAACACGATCGCCGAGGCTGTGGACCAGAAAGCGGCGGCCTGATTTCCTTGCCCCAGTGTTTTGAAGCGGCTGCTTTCCATCTCCCTGCGCCTGGCCATCAGCGGAGTGCTGCTGTTTCTGCTGTTCCGGGAGCACGACCTCATCAGCGAGATCGCGCCGCGCTTTCGGATGCTGCTGACGAACTGGCCTTGGGCGGTGGCTGGCATTGCGTTTGCGTTTCTCTCCCTGCTGCTGACGGCGGTGCGCTGGCACATCCTGCTGCGAGGCTTTGCGCCCGCGCTGGCCTTTGGCCTGGTGCTGCGGGCGGAAATCGTGAGCGCGTTTTTCAACATCAGCTCCCTCGGCGTGGTGGGCGGGGATGCGTACAAGATCATGTCCCTCTCACGCCGACTGCCGGGCCAGACCATGCCGGTCAGCGTGTCGCTGGTGCTGGATCATCTGGCAGGGCTGGTGGCGGTGGCGCTGCTGTTTGCGGCCTGCATCGCGGCCAAGGCGGCGGACTGGCCGGACTTTGGCCCGGATGTACGGATGCTCGTGGGCGGCTACGGCATGTATGTCGGAGGAGCAGTGGCAGGTCTGGTGCTTTCCTGGGTTTCTTTCAAGCCGAGCCTGCTGGATTGGGGGCGGCGCACCTTTCCGCGCACGTTTGGACATCCGAAGTTCGCCAGCACGCTGGCTCGGATGACTCAGGTGCATGACGTCTTTGCCACGCTGTGGCAGCGGGCGCTCTCCGCCACGTTCGTCGCCCTTTTTCTGCATGTGGCCTTCTTTATGAGCTTCTACTGCGGCCTGCGTGCCGTGGGCGGCGCGGCACCGGTGCTGGATGTGCTGACCGCCATGCCCATCGTCGATGCGGCGGCCTCGCTGCCGGTCTCGGTCTCAGGGCTCGGCGTGCGTGAGCGCACTTTCGAGGCGCTGCTGGCAGGAATCGCCGGTGTGCCGGACGCGGTGGGCATTTCCGCCTCGCTGGCGGGCTGGCTGTTCAATCTGTTCTGGGGGCTGGTCGGTGGAGTGCTTTTCCTCCTCGCACGCCATGCCGGGGCATCAAAACCAGAGGTCCAGGCAGCATGAGCGCCCCCCGCATCGCCATTTCTCTCGGCGCGTCCTTCATGGGCTATGCCACGCACGCGGGCTTCATGGCGCGGCTGCATGCGCTTGGCGTGCGCCCCGTCGCCATGGCCGGATCATCCGCCGGTGCCATCACCGCCGGCTTGTATGCCGCCGGGTTGGAAACAGAAGTGATCCGCCAGGCTGTGATCAGCCCGCGCCTGTATCTCTCCTTTGCCAGCCGTACGAAATGGGTCTGGCATCAGTTCGCGGAAGTGTTTCGCTACCTGCATCCCGGCTTTTTCAATCCCGCCGGCGCCATCGGCTACTTTGAGTCATTCGTCGGCCAGCGCGGCATCGAATCGCTCACCCAGCCGCGCCTCATGATCGCGATGAGCGATCTTTCAAAACACGAGACGCTCTTTGCCACGCAGGGACCGCTCGCCCGCGCGATGGCGGTGAGCTGTTGCGTGCCGATGCTGTTTTCGCCCATGGAATTCGGGGGACGCCTCTGCACCGACGGTGGCGTCGCGCACGAGACGCCGCTCGATCCGTGGCTCACCGATGACAGCATCGACCACATCATCCTGCACCGCATCACCCAGCCTGCGGGCAAGCCGCCGCTGCTGCTTCCGGGCAAGCTGCTCAGCACCATCGCCGCCTCGCATGAGCTCATGGGCCGCCAGATCCTGGCCGACCGCATGACGCTGGCGCGCATCCATGGGAAAAAAATCACCATCACGACCACCACGCATCCACGGCCATCACCGCTGTTTCCGGGCCGTTTGAAAAGCGGCTACGCGCTGGGAGAAGCCACGGCGCAGCAGCTCTTCGACGAGGAGCTGGCGGCGCTTCTTTGATCTCCGTCGGCTTGCCGCATGAGGTCATTTTGCCCTCGCAATGCCCGACTTCACGTTGCTGATAGCCCTTGTGATCTTCTCCTGCATCGTCTTCGTGTCCCCTGTCGTCGCAAAGGCAAGCGCCTCATCCACATACTCGATCGCATCCTTGCGCTCTCCCTCCTTGCCGGGTTTTGCCTTCACCAGCTCCCGCCGCGCCGCCTGCAGGCTTGTCAGCGGATCCTTGGCCGTCTGTGCCGCCTCCAGATGCCCGATGGCATTGCGCATGTGATCGCGCTTCGTCGGATCTTTGGCGCATATGATGGATAACGGAGCCAAAACCGAGAGGATGAGTAAGAGAAGGCGTTTCATGCCTTCAAAACGTGGAGCACACCATGTTTTTGCAACCGCTCACATCGCCCGCAGCATCGCCAACGCTTCGACGAGCTGTTTGTGGCCTTCCTTGGCGGTGAGGCGCGGGAACTTGCCCTGGATCATCACCAGCTTGCCATTGCGCGTAAGCATCAGCTTCCGCTCTTTTATTTCGACATCGCTGATGCCGTTGTGCGCGGCAGCGAGGCGAATGGAAGCGCAGGTAATCAGGTTGGTGACGGCGTGGGGCAGCTTTTCGCCGAATTGATCGCGCCATTGCGCTTCGAGGTCGTCGAGTTCCTTGCGCGTCATGATCTCGCCGAGCTGACGATAGGCGGTGATGCGCGTTTTTGCGTCCTCGATGAAGGTGGAGGGCAAAAACGCGGGCGTGGCGCCATTCGCGGCCTGGAGCATCATCGCCTCGCTCATGACGAGGAAGTCGGCACGCAGACCGACATCGACCGGTCGCGCCACGCGACGGCCCTGCATCCGCGCGACGCTTTGCTTGAGCATCTGGCAGTACAAATCGAAGCCGATGGCGGCGATGTGGCCGCTTTGCTCGGTGCCGAGCAGATTGCCCGCGCCGCGGATTTCGAGGTCGCGCAGGGCGATTTTGAAGCCGCTGCCGAGGCCGGCGTATTGCTTGATGGCGTTCACGCGCTTGCGGGCATCGCCGGCGGTGACGGCATCGCGTGGCAGAAGCAAATAGGCATGAGCCTGCACGCCACCGCGTCCCACACGGCCTCTTAATTGATACAAATCAGCCAGACCGAAACGATCCGCGCGGTCGATGATGATGGTGTTCGCGTTCGGAATATCGACGCCGCTTTCGATGATCGTCGTGCAGACGAGCACGTCCGCGCCGCCATCCACAAAGGTGTGCATCACGTCCTCCAGCAGCTCGCTGTCCATTTGACCGTGACCGATGATGACCCGGGCCTTCGGACACAGATCGCGGATGCGCTGCGCCACTTTCTCAATGGTCATGACGCGGTTGTGCAGAAAAAAAACCTGCCCGCCGCGCTCGATCTCGGCATCGACGGCCTGTTTGATCACCCGCTCGTCATAGGGGCAGATTTGCGTCATGACCGCCTGCTTGTTCGGCGGCGGCGTCTCGATGGTGCTCATGTCGCGCATGCCCATGAGCGCGAGGTAAAGCGTGCGCGGGATCGGCGTGGCGCTGAGCGTGAGCACATCGACGAGGCGAAAGAGGTCTTTGAAGCGTTCCTTGTGCTTCACACCGAAACGCTGCTCCTCGTCGATCACGGCGAGGCCTAGATTTTTGAAACGCACATCCTTCGAGATCACGCGATGCGTGCCGACGACGACATCGACCGTGCCTTCGCTGATTCCCTTGATGATCTCGCGCTCACGATTCTTCGGCGTGAGCCGGCAGAGCATCTCCACCGTCACCGGGAACTCGCTCATGCGCTGGCGGATGTTTTCGTGATGCTGGCGGGCCAGAACAGTCGTGGGCACCAAAATGGCCACCTGACGGCCACCCATCACGGCTTTGAACGCGGCGCGAATCGCGACCTCGGTCTTCCCAAAGCCGACATCCGCGCATAGCAGCCGATCCATCGGCTTTTCAGCCTCCATGTCGCGTTTGATCTCCTCCGCGCTGCGGAGCTGGTCGGGCGTTTCGCGATACAAGAACGATTCCTCGAACTCCACCTGCCATTTCGTGTCCGGCGGATGCGAGTAGGCCTTCAACGTCTGCCGTTCCGCCGCCACACTGAGCATGCGCACGGCAAACTCCTCCACGCTCTTCTCGGCGGTTTTTCGCGTCTTTTGCCAGCGGTTTTCGCTCAGCTTGCTCAGCGACGGCGCTTTGCCACCGACACCGACGTAGCGGCTGACCATGTGGACGTGAGCGAGCGGCACAAAGAGCTTCGCGCTGTCCGCGTAGTGCAACACGAGCACTTCTTCCTTTTTGCCGCCTTCCCTTGTCTCGATGCCCGCGAAACGACCGATGCCGTGCTCCGCATGCACCACCAAATCGCCCTCGCGCAGCTCACTGAGCACGTCACGCGCTTTGCGCAGCACCTCGGCCTCGTCGAGCTTCGATCCGCGCACGCGTCGGATCTGCTGATGACGGCCAAAAATCTCCGCACCAGTCAGAACGGCCAGTTTTGCCGCCGGAACCGTGAACCCGCGATAGAGCAGTCCCAGTTTCGTCTCCACCGACGACGGCAGCTTGCTCTGGAGCTCTGCGAAACGCTCCCGCTCCGCCTCGTTGTGGAAGATGATGACCGTGCGCCAGCCGCCCTCATGCCATTCAGCGATCTGGCGGGCAAAAAACTCACGCCGCGCCTCATGCAGCACAAAGTCAGACGCGTCGAAGACCCCGAGCGGATTCTCATGAATCGCGGCGGCGAAGTCCTCCAGCCCCTCCACCTCCGCTGCGCCGCTTAAAATACGCGCATGAGCCGTGGGAGCCGTTTCTCCTTCGATTTCGATGATGAAATCGTCTTTCAGAAAATGCTGACGCAGCGTGCCGGTGTCCTCCGCTCCGTCATTCATGCGCAGGATCACCCCTGCGCTTTCGAGACGGCGAATCGACGACTGATTGTGCAGATCGAAGGCGCGGATCGACTCCAGCTCATCATCGAAAAATTCGAAGCGCAGCGGCTCCTCGGCCTGCCACGAGAAAAAGTCCACGATCCCGCCGCGACGCGCGAACTGGCCGCGCTCCGTGACGACGGGCACGCGTTCGTAACCAGCTTCGCTGAGTTCTTTGAGCAACACTTCAACATCCAGCTTCTCCCCGACCTTCAGCATGCGCTTCTGATCGGTGATCTCCGCCAAATCCGGCGCTGGCTCGTCGAGACTGTCCGCGCAGAGCACCAAGACGGGCGAATCGCCCTCCAGCATGCGGCTGAGCACCGCCGTGCGCTCCGCCAGCAGCTCAGGATCAGCCAGCGCTCCATCCATGAGCTGGCCCAGGCGCGGAAAATACAGCGCCGGGCACTGCCACACGCCCAGCTCGGCATGCACATGGTCCTGCGTTTTGACATCCGGGCAGAGAACCCACACGCGGCGCTCAGGATGCACCGTCTCCGCATGCCGCACAATCAAGGCTGCCGCAAAGCCGAAGGCCTGCGGCGTCACATGATCCAGCACGATCCTGGCCTCACCGAGCCTGCGCTGAAACTCCGCCACAGCCAGTGTCATATCCACGAGACCGAGCGCATCCCCCCGCACACGCCCGGATGGAGGTGGTGGTTGGCGTTTGAGGGATTTCTTGATTGCAGGCAAAAGGAAACGCCGGGCTCATGCGGCCCGGCGTAACATATCAGCGTGCGTGGCGCTGGAGATCAAGGATGGGAAACAGGCTATTTGGGTGAGGAGGTGCTGCTGGCACCGGAGCCGGCGGGCTTGGTCTTGCCGACAGCAGCGGGCAGGAGGTTCTCATCCGTCGCGTACTTGAAAACCTCGCGGTCCTTCTGATCGAACACGCGGATGACTATGCCACCCATGGCGTCGGAAAAGCGCGGACGAGTGCCATCAATGTAGATGAAGTTGCCTTTCAACTCCGTTTTGTTGAGCGCGACAGGTTCCGTATTGAATGAGATGCTGGCACCTCCTTTGACAGATATCTTGGTGCTTCCGGAGGTCTGGACCCGCGCGGTGCCTTTACCCTTGCCCTCATCCGCTTTGGTGAAAAGCCAGTAATCCGCGCGCAGGTCGCTCAGTTCTACGGTCTGCTTGTTGCGGAGGCCGATCTCATAGTTCCAGGTTTCAGTAATGTAGGTTTCCGGCCCCGACTTCTCCTTGGTGCTGTCGAGCTTCCGCTTCGTGTAGGACACGTCAAAGTTGTACTTCACATTGGCGGCGGCCCACTCCCGGATGAATTTCTGGTCCGCCTCCGAAAAGAGGGAGATGCTGGCACCGATAGGGCGTGTTTCTCCATCGCGCTTCAAGGCAACCGTGTCTCCCGTGACGCCGAGTATCTCGGCGTTCATTTTGCGACCTTGCTTGTCGGTGAATTCACGAGCAGGGAGGACTGCTGTGGCAGCAATCAGGCACAGACTGGCGAGGATGTGTATTTTCATGGCGCGTTTTGATTTGGTGCGATAAACGTACGCAGGCTAGTATTTTTTGCCAGGCATCGTCAAGAATGATTTCCAGCCCAAAGCCTTCACTCTTCCGTGACATGATGGGCGAAAGACTCTGTTTGAGCACGATACGTCCAATGCTCGCACCATGGCATCTGGCGTGATTTCGTGTAACAACTGGCCGTGTTTCTTGAAGAAACGCCGCCGACCATGCCTGCCAACGAGCCTCATTCACCGCTTTTCGTGACCACGCGCTGGTCGATCGTGCTGGCGGCGAAGCACGAGGACTCGCAGCAGGCGATGGAGACGCTGTGCCGGGCCTACTGGTATCCGCTCTACGCGTATGTGCGGCGTGACGGGCATGCGCCACATGACGCGCAGGATCTGACGCAGGAGTTTTTTGCGCGATTGCTCGAAAAGGATTGGCTGCGTGCCGCCGGGCCAGAGCACGGCCGTTTTCGCACCTTCCTGCTCGTGGCGATGAAGCGCTTCCTGATCAACGAGTGGCACAAGAATGCCTCGCACAAACGCGGCGGGCACATCACGCATGTGCCGCTCGACGCGGAAGATGCGGAGCGCCGTTTTGCCTGCGAGCCGGAACTCGCCCCGGACGCGATGTTTGAGCGGCGCTGGGCCATGACGCTGCTGGAGCAGACGTTGGCGGCTTTGGAGGCTGAATTCACCACCGCAGGCAAAGCAGACGATTTTCAAGCGATGAAGCACTGCCTCACGCTGGATCGCGGCAGCATCTCATATGCGGAACTGGCGGCAAAAACCGGCTCCAGCGAGGGCGCGGCACGCGTGGCGGTGCATCGGCTGCGAAAGCGTTTTCGTGAACTGTTTCGTGCCAACATCGCCGCCACGCTGGCGGAGGGTGAGGACGTGGAAACGGAAATGCGGCACGTCGTGGCGGTGCTGGGTGGAGTTTGATGGGAAATCGCTTGTAACAAGCTCCCGAAATCCCTGAACTAATCGTGGAAGCGATGAATTCCGAATCCACCCCATGCCCCAAATGCGGCTGCGAACTGCCGAGTGATGCGCCGCAAGGTTTGTGCCCGCGTTGTCTCGCCGCGTTGAATTTTGCGACCGAAACGATGCCGCCCGGTGCCACGCCGGTCGCCACGCAAACGCCCTTAACGCCAGAGGAACTGGCCCCGCACTTCCCGCAGCTCGAAATCCTCGAATGTCTCGGTCGTGGCGGCATGGGCGTTGTCTATAAGGCGCGTCAGAAGTCGCTGAACCGCCTCGTGGCGTTGAAACTGCTCGCGCCGGAGCGTGCGGACGATGCCAACTTCGCCGCACGCTTTGAAAAGGAGGCACAGGCGCTCGCCGCGCTGAATCACCCGCACATTGTCACGATTCACGACTTCGGCCAGGCGGGAGGATTTTACTTCCTGCTGATGGAGTTTGTGGATGGTGTGAATCTGCGACAGGCGATGACAGCGGGACGTTTCACGCCAGAGCAGGCGCTGGCCATCGTGCCGCCAGTCTGCGAGGCGCTGCAATATGCGCACGAGCACGGCATCGTTCATCGCGACATCAAGCCTGAGAACCTGCTGCTCGACAAACAGGGGCGTGTGAAGATCGCGGACTTTGGCATCGCGAAGATGATCGGCGCCGTCGGTGAGGATGGCGGAGAGTCTTTGTCCCAGCCCTTTGGTACACCGACCTATGCGGCGCCCGAACAGCAGAACGATCCGCGCCATGTGGATCATCGGGCGGACATTTATTCACTGGGCGTAGTGCTCTACGAGCTACTGACAGGCGAACTGCCGAAGCAAAACCTCGAGCCGCCATCGAAGCGCGTGCAGATCGACGTGCGGCTCGATGAAATCGTGCTGAGAGCGCTGGAAACACGTCCAGAAATGCGATTCGCCACGGCGGCGGAGTTTAGCACGCAACTGGCCGAAGCCGTGGCCGTGCCGCCAGCAGTGCCCCAGGTGCCGGAAATGCCACCACAAGCACCTGCCGGGGCGCGGCGATGGCCCGGAGTGATTGCGCTGATCCTGGGAACGGCACTGCTGCTCGGCTCGTCTGTTTTGAATGAGATGGTGGATGACTTCGGGCTGACAAAAAACGCGCGCAAGCACCTTGAGGCGCGACGCCACGCCGAGCAGGCCATGACAGACGCCAAAACAGCCGTGGCGGCGAAGTTCAACGAACTGGCTGCTGCGAAGAAGACCCAAAATGCCGCCGAGATCGAGCGCCTGAATCGCGAATGGGCGGCACTGCAGGTCCGAGTGCAGATGGCGGAGTCCGCCATGAACCAGGCGGCAGTACTGAAGCAGGGCGATGAGAAACAGCGCATCGCGATCTTTTATCTCATCGCCGGAAGTTTGATCTCTGCCGGGCTGATCACGTCCTTTCATCGCACGAAAATCAGAACCAACTCGCGCAGAGCAGGACTTGCGATCGCCGGCATGTTCTCCGCCCTGCTGCTGGCGGCGCTGGTCATGCCCTGGAGCGACAAGCTGAGTTCCTTGGGCGGCGATCCCGAGCGGGTGGTGGACCGTTTCGACATCACGCCGGTAGCGGTGGACGGGAACGTGCTGGTCATGGAGATGCGGTTCGCCGTGACCGGCGCACCGGTCGAAATGCACATGCTCCTTGATGGGAAGGATCCTCCGTCCGCTTTGAGACCAAAACTCGACGACGCCTCGCGGAACACGAGTGTCAGCTCACTGGTGATGGCGGGAGCTCCACGCGGGAACCAGCCGTGGCGGATCTTCCAGCCCGGCATGCAAACCTGGCAGCTCCGTTTCGTGCTGCCAACGGAAGACGCAGCCCGCGCTGCGTCCAAAAACCTCCGCCCCATCGGACCGATGCGCGTCATCCGTGATCATGCGCATCAGGCGGTGCTGTTTGAAATCGCGGACGGCAGCGGAGGACTGCATCGAGCAACTCTTGAAGTCTCCGAGGTGCAAACCGCCGCCCATCCACGCTGGGTGGGCGTCACGGGGGCGAGAAACTGGAACGTTTCCTCCCTCAGTGCAGGTTGGACCGTGAGCGCCAGCAGGCCGGGTCTGGCGCGCATGGATCATGCGAACGGCCGACAGTCCGCGAATCTGCAACCCCAAGGCTCGATGCACGAGACCGAGGTGCTCGTAACGATCACCCCAACAGGAGTCGATCACACGCGCATCATCACGCAGATCGGCGGCTCCACGAACACGCAAGAGATCACGGGTGATTTCACCCTGCTTCGTGACGAGGTGCTCGCCTCCGCGCTAAATGCCACCAAGACCGAGGCTGGCACCAGTGTCGAGCTTTGCCGCCTGCTGGGAAAACCGGTCACGCTGGAGCTGCCTCCGCAGGAATCACTCTCAAAGCAGATGCCTGCCTGGCCGTGGGTTGCCATACTGTTGATGTGTGTCGTCTTTGGCAGTGCGGGCTGGATGATTCGCTCCGCCTTCAAATCAGGGCGCGGTGGCTGCGCGACGGTGTTGCTGGTGTGTCTTGGACTGTTGGTGGTGTTTGCGGCCGTCATGCTTACCGCACTGTTCACCTACCGCCTGTCTGCGAGCACGAATGCCGTGGAAAAAGCATCCGCCATCGCCTTGGAGCAGGCCAGATCGGCCCAGGAGCAGGATGCCGCAACGGCACCAGCGCCCACGGCCTGGGAGGCGCGGCTGCAGGATGACTTGCTGCGCCTGCGTCAGCAAGAAGCCGAACTCGTCAAGACAGGAGTCGGGCTGCGACATCCACAGATGCAGGCCATCCGCAGTCAGATCGCAACACTGAAAAAACTGATCGAAGAAGAGCAGTTCAAGCCAGCAACCGGCATGCCCGCATTCGTCGCGGACGATTCACGCTTCATCACCAGTTCCAGCACGCGGCAACTCAACCGGCGCTACACCCTTCACGTCGGTGCCAAACCCCTGCGGGGTCAGGATGGCTCCTCGCACATGCGTGGCTACACTCTAAAGTCCAACCTCGATGATGGCGTTAATGGTGTGACCACCTTTGCGCCTCTGGCGATCCAGAATGAGCTTTTCATCATCTACTGGGATCGTGAGAAGGATGAATTGTGGCTGGCCTCCCCCACCATCGTGCGCTGGCATCACCTGCCGGAAGCAGGCAAGCCCTCCGATCAGGTGTTCATGCGGCCGGACATTCCTGAAGCCATGAAACAACGCATGCCTGAATCGTTTCGCGAGGCGATTGCCCGCTGGCACTTTTCTGAGAAAAAGCCTGACGAGCAAAAGACAGCCCTTGGCGAAAAGTCGCTGTCCCAGTTTCTCCAAAACACCGCTTCAGGAACAACGACGCTGATTGCCTGGTTATCACGGGCACATTATTTTGATGACGACGTTCCCGGTGCTTCTGAGATGGAATGCTTCCGTGTATCGGCGGGTGAATCTAGTGAACATGCCTTTTTAAAGAAGAACGCCAAATTGCAACCCAGCCTCAGGAAGCTGCTGTCTTGGGAGCAGACGACTCTGTTCAAGGTCACGCTGACATGGCGGCAGCAAGGAGCCAGACTCTGGCTGGAACTCCTGGATGCCTCGCCGTTTGAGGATCCCAACAAGCACTGACTTCGGGCGATCACCGATCCGCAGGCTGTGCCGGGCGTGACTCCTCCGGGTAGTTCGTAGGCTCTGGCCTCTCTTCTTCCCGGTTCCTCTTCTTTTTGTCCTCTGGCTCGTCTTCGGATGACGCTCTGCGCCCAGCCACTGCATCAAAAGGAGCCGTCACGATGTCGCCCGTCGTTTTGACGGTGGTCGTCACGATGCTCCCGGCTGTTTTCACCGGCACGGTGATGAGCGAGCAGCCAGCAGAGGTGAAGCACAGGATCGCGAGAGCGGCGCAAGATTTCATGCGGTTGGATGTAGCCGCGTTTGACGGATTTGTCATCCAAACCCATCACTGCGCTGGCTGCGGCGGGTAGGGATACCAGCGGCCCTGATACCACTGGCCCTGCGGTTGCTGAGGCGGATAGGGGTACTGTTGTTGCGGATACACAGGAGCGTATGGCTGCTGCGGATAACCCTGCTGAGGTGGATAATACTGCGCCGGGTAAGGCTGCTGCTGAGGGTAGCCTTGCGGCGGATAATACGGTTGCTGGGGTTGCTGCGGTGTCGGCTGGCGGTGGCTGCCCATGGCCTGCACGCCCGCTTTGGCGACTCCGCCCGTGGCTTTGACCGTAGCGCCTGCCACCGTGCCCGCCGCGCCCAGCGGCACGGTGATCAGCGAGCAACTGGCAAGACCGCAACAGAGCAGGATGGAGGCGATGAGGAAACGCATGTGGCGGCCAATAGCCGTGATCGAACGCTTTGTCACCCAAACTGCCGCCAGAACATCACAATGGAGATGATCAACCCAATCGCCGTGATGACATGCCGCACCCGCTGCGGTGCGATGCGCTGCGAGTAATGCGCACCGAGGTAGTAGCCCACCAAAGCCCCCGCCGTCAGTGCCAATGCCTGCGGCCAGTTCACCATGCCCGCCGCTATGAACCACACCGCCGCGACGACATTGATGAGCGAGCCGAGCAGGTTTTTCAGCGCGTTCATCTCATGGATGTGCGTCATGCCCATGAACCCAAACGATGCCAGCATCAGAATGCCGATGCCCGCCCCGAAAAATGCGCCGTAGATCGCCACCGGCAGTTGCAGCGCGAGCGAGAACCAGAGCGTGTTCCGCCGTGATGTTGCGTGCGGCTTGCGCAGGAAGCCTTGGAGAAAAAACAGCACCGTGGCGAACAGCACGAGGAAGGGCACCAGTTTCGAGAACTGGTCATCGCTCGTCTGTGTCAGCAGCCAGCTTCCGATGCCCGCGCCGAGCACGCCCACCGGGATGAACCACGCCAGCCAGTGCCGGATCGACTGCAAATGCCCGCGAAAGCTCACGATGCTGCCCACCGTGCCGATCACGAGCCCCACCGTGCTCGTCGCATTCGCCAGCACCGGCGGCGTGCCAAACATCAGCAGCACCGGAAACGTCACCAGCGTCCCGCCGCCCGCGATGGCATTGATCGCGCCAGCGGTGCATCCGGCAGCGCTCAAGCCGATGATTTCAAGCCAAGTCATGTGCTGTCTTTAGCCTCAAAGATTTGAGGCGCATGAAGAATTATCGCAACAAAGTGAATTGCGAGACTGGCAGATGTTTGGTTGAAGTATGGGCATGCAGAATCCTGCCCCATACAGACAAATCATGGCGGACATCAGCCAGTTGGCATCGGTGGGAATCCATTCATCCTTGTTTGGTGCGCAATATCATGGCTTCCGGATGAATCCACCACTCAAAGAGAATGAGGTTTCCGACTTCGAGACTCGCTGGAGCATCTCCCTGCCGGACGAGTTCCGCAGTTTCTTACTTCTCGTCGGCAATGGAGGAGCAGGCCCCGGCTATGGGCTATATCCACTCGGTCAGAGTATGCATTTGCGTGAGTTGATTGATTGCGATTCTAACACACTAAAACCAGAGGATCCTTTCCCTCACACTCAGCCTTGGAACGATCTGACAGGAAAGCCCTATCCCAACAATGTTTCCGATCTGGGTTTGTATGATGAACAGGCAGCCGCTTTTTTGCCTCGCTATTTTGATCCGAAGTGGAGCTATGGGGCAATTCCACTTTCTACTCGTGGCTGTGGCCTTGAAGTCATTCTTGTGGTGACTGGCGTAGAGCGCGGAACAGTCTGGCACGATGATCGTGCTGCCTATGACGGCATCTACCCAGTCACGCAGGCTGGACGCGAGCGAATTGGCTTTTTGGACTGGTATCGTGCTTGGCTGGACGAGGCTTTGGTCAAACAGTGATTCAAGACTGCCTCACTTCGCCTTCGGATTCTTCAAGAAATACAGCCGACCATCCTCGGCACCGATGAGCAAGTCAGGCAGACCATTTGCATCCCAATCGACGGGCGTGGGGCTGGTGTCGTGGCCTTCGATGTTGCGGTCGCTGACGTTGCCGCTGTCGGTGAAGAGGATGCGGCCGTCCTTCTCGCCGGACTGGCGGAGGAACTGGGCGTTTTGGCGGTTGAGGAGGATGTCGAGCTTGCCGTCGCCGTCCCAGTCCATGAGGCAGAGTTTACGACGGCCGCTTTTGCCAGCGGTGCCGGCGTTGAGTTGCAGGAGTTTGCCGTTTTTGTCAGCAAAGATGCGCTGCGGCGGCTGGAGGCCGGTTTTGGTGCGCGGGAAGAAGCTGAGGTAGCCTTCGTGGTCGAGCATGACGAGATCGGTGAGGCCGTCTTTGTTCCAATCAATCGCCACGGGAGTGGTGCGCCATTGGGTGAGCAGGCCTTTGCCTTCAGGACGCAGCCAGCCCCAGGCGAGTTTGGGCTGCTCGCCGGTCCATTCGACTTCCATAGGCTTTTCAGCGGCGAGTTCGGGCTTGGTCTTGCTGCCGGTGTTTTCAAACCACACGACTTTGCCGAGAATGCTGTTCGCCACGATGTCGAGGTCGCCGTCGTGATCCCAATCGGCGACAGTCTGCGTGGTGTAGCCCCATTTGGCCTCGGCGGGGCCTTGGATGCTGCCGTTTTTGCCGGCCATGATGCGCAGCGTCTTGCCGCCAGCTTTGAGCTTCGATGGCGCGGCCCACTTCGGCTCGGGAACGCCAGGACCACTGAGGTTTTCAATGAAGGCGATGTAGCCAGCGGTGTTCCCGGCGATGACATCCGTGTCCTTGTCACCATCCCAATCGCAGCCAAAGAGCGTGACCAGCGCGCCGAAATTGATCTCGTCGGCCTCCTGTTTGAAGTAGCGCGGCTTTTCAAACACAGGCGTCTTGTCGATGCTGAGCTTGCCGGTGTTCTCGATGAAAGCGACGCGGCCATCCTCATCGCCGCAGATGAGGTCGATGTCGCCGTCCTTGTCCCAATCGAAGGCCACAGGGTCGATCATCTCGAGGTCCATGCGCAAAAACTTCCCGGCTGGATCAAAGACACGGCGCCCTTTGGCATACTTGGGCTCGGTGCGGGTGCCGATGTTTTCAAAATAGGTGAATTTGTCGAGGAACTCGCCGCAGAGCAGATCGAGATCGCCGTCTTTGTCGAAGTCCTCAAAGTTCGGCGACGGGCAGCCAAAGGTGTCCACGGGCTGCACGCGGAACTCTTTGTCATACTTCGGTTCCGCGTCGGTGCCGGCGTTGCGGAAGATGAAGACGAAACCGTGCAGCGGGCCGTTCATCCACTCGCCCTTTTCGTTCCAGGCATCGTCCCAGCCGTAGTAGCTCCAGTCCTCGATGCCGACGACGAGATCGGTTTTGCCATCGCCATCGTAGTCGGCATAGCGCCACTGATTGTGCCGCACCTTGGGGCCTTTCGGCTGCTTGCCTTGCGGCTTGTACCATTTCGCCTCGATGGGCAGCTTCTTCTTTTCATCGAGACCGGTTTTGAGGAAGTTCGGATGCTCGGTGCCGGGCGTGAGCACGCGGAGCTGGCCGTTCACATAGCTAGGCAGGACGTAGTGCGCGGTCTTGCTGATGAACTTGCCCGGTTTGAAGACGGGCATCTTGTTCTTTGCGGTGTCGCCCGTGGTGTTCTCGAAGAGATAGACGCCGTTGTGTGGCTTGTCCGGGCAGGAGATCATCAAATCGAAGTCGCCATCACCATCTGCATCGCAAGGCACCGGCCAGGCCCACAATCCGACCTCCAGATCGACGACGAGACCGGGATGGTTGTATTTGATCGGGTGCAGCCCCTCGGCTGCCATGAGTTGGCCGCAAAAAGACGCAGAACACGCAAATAGGAGGAGGTTGGAGAGCTTCATGATGAACAGGTGAGTTAACGTGTGATGGACATGAATGCTTCGACGCATGGCGTCACTTTCTTGCCCACTCTTTGACGATCTATGACTTCAACAGAGAGGTCAACGCGACAACGTGCCACACACGTTCACCTGCATGCCGAGCGCACGCGCCATGGCCGCCTTGGCAAACATGCATTCGTCCGCCGCCTTGGCGTCCAAAGCATAGGCGACCTGGATGTGATTCGCCTGATGCTTCGCCATGAGCTGATCTCGGCTCACGCCATACGTCACCGCGCTCATGATCGGCCACTGTGGCGTGGTGAGCTGCCAGCGGCGCTCGGTTTCTTCACGCGGCAGATCGACGACACAACCGCGGCCAATGTCCATGTGCAGCGCTTCATCCTGCACGTAAATGCGCGACCAGACGATCTCGCCCGGCTTGGAAATGCCGCGCAGTGTGGAACCACCGCTCGGGAAATACATCGGTGGCTGGCGGAAGCCCTCGGCGCTCTTCCAGCCTTCGACAAAGTGCGCCGGAGGAGCCGCGCCACTTATGAGGAAGACCCAGACGTAGTCTTTGCCAAATTTTTCGCCCCAACGCACGTCATGCAGCGTGGTTTCAACTGGCTGCTGCAAGGCGCGATGCACGCGCTGCGTGAGCAGGCCATCCAAGCCGGCGCATTCATCGACTTCATTGAAGTGCAGCATCGGCAGACCTTCAAACAGCGTGCGTTTACGGTCGCGTGACTTCACCGGCGGGCGGTCCGCGTTGTTCAGCATGCCTTCGGCAAGATCACTCGCTGGCAACAGATCCTTCAAGCCCTGCTGATATTGGATGCCGATGGCATCGCAGCCAAAATCATCCGCGATGCGCAGCGCGGCGGCGTACATCTTGCACTGGAGCCGCACCTGATCGCGCGTGAGCTGCATCGCATGATTGTCGCCAAGCTGGAAGGTCATGCCGTGCTTCACCAGCCAGGTGTGAATCGCCAGCGCGTCCGAATCGCTCACCTGCATCGCTTCATGATACAGCGCCGACTGGCTGAGACGCTCCTTGAACACACCGCAGGCATGGAGCGCATGATCGGGGATGATGGCATTGAACATGCCCATGCACCCCTCATCAAAGATGCCCATGATCGCCTTGTCAGTGACAAGCTGCGCCGCCAGATCTTTGCCCAGCGAGGCCGCCTTCGCAGGCACCTTCACTTTCTCCAGCGGCTTCACATGACTGAGGTCATGCGTGATGCTGCCCGATTTCAGCCACTGCTTGAGCTTGGTTTTGAAAAACGTGTCCGTGAAATCCTCGCTCCACAGCGTCGAATACTTCACGCCAGCCTTCGTGAGCGAGCCGTTCAGATTCAGCATGCCAACCAGCCCCGGCCACTGGCCGCTCCAGTTTGCCACGGTCAGAATCGGCCCACGATGTGTGGTCAAACCGGCCAGCACATGATGCGAATACTGCCACACCGCCTCCGCCACGATCAGCGGCTCCTCGGGATCGATGCCACGAAAGACTTCGATGCCCATTTTCTGCGAGTCGATGAAGCCGTGCTTCCTCGCCGGATCGACCGCATGCGCACGTTTGACCTGCCAGCCTTCGGCTTTGAGCGCCGCCTCCAACGCGGTCTCCATGGACTGCTGGGCCGGCCAGCACGTTTGGTTGGCGGACAGACGCAGATCACCACTGGCAACGAGCTGAACGATTTTTTGTTTGGAAGGCATAAACCGCACCATAGCGGGGAGATTCATAGACCGCCAGCACGAGTCACAAACTTACGCCTGATGCGCATCCTTGGCGGGCGGATGACGATCTTTGATCTTCCGGGCTATTTCCCCGCCGCCGGTTTGAACCGCGCATCCTCCCACGTGAACGGCGGGCGTTTGCCCAGCAGCAGGTCGTAGATCGTGTGGTTTGTCTTCATCATCTCGGCCAGCATGTCTTTCCAAGGCCGATCCGCCACGCTGATGAGGCCGGTGTTGTAGCTTTCGCCGTTGTATTGGCTGAACCAGCGGCCTGTCGTCGCCTGATCGACGAGCGTGAACCACTCGATGCCGATGACGAAGCCGAGTGCCGTGCTTTGCTCGACATAGTTCCGATACGCGAGACCACGCTCCTGCTGGCTGCTGACCTCACGACCGCCTATGAGGCCGCTGTCCTTTGGCGAGGCCCAGAAGAACTCGCTCAGCATCATCGGCTTGCCGCCCGTCCACTCGTGGTAGCGTTTCAGCGCCGCCGTATCGACGCCGAAAGTGTAGTAGTTGTAGCTCACCACATCGACATGGCGGCCCATGATGCAGCAAAGCTGTTCGTCCTCGATGGTGATCGGCTGAAGGCGGCTGCCGATGAGCAAATGATTCGCGTCATGCTGGCGAAACACCTTCTCGATCTGCGTGAAGTAAGTTTTGAGGAACACACCGACAAACGCCTTCACGTCTGCCTTCGCTGCATCCGTCGTCACCGCGAGCCCGGAGCTGATGAGTTCATCAAACGAGGCCGCTTTCGCCTGCCACGCAGTATTAAAAGCCTCCACCGTGCCATATTTGGCCTTCAAAGCGGCCACCAGTTCGCGTTTGCAGGCGTGTTTGCCATCCAGCGACGGGATCACGCGCGGCAATTCATCGTAGCGAGGCTCGTTCACGATGAACCAGCCGATCAGCAGCGGATCATTCGCCCGTGCCGGCACCTCACGCGCGATGTTTTCCGCGATCTTCGCCGTCGTGCCCGCATCAAATGGGTCCCACACCTCATGCGCACCGGGGATTCGCGGCACGCCCTCCCATTCATTGATAGGCAGATGCGCCACATACGGAAACGAGGCCTTCTTCGGCACCGGACTGAACGCACCGATCGAATTGAAGCCCCACTTCTTCACCCGCTCGGACATCCGCTCCGCGTGCGATTCGTAATCGTAAGCTGCACCGAACTTTTTGATCACATTCGCGATGTAGAAGGAGAAATGATCCGCGTTGCCCTCGCGGAAGGCCGAGGCGAACTCACTGTCGAGTTTCGGCAGCCACTCGTAGATGCCCTCGCGGCCCTTCACGTAGGTGTAATCGTCATTCGGCGCGAAACCGCAGACGCCGAGGTGGAAGAAGGTGTTCCCATCGGGATCGACGAGCCAAGATTTGCCGCCTTTCTGCTCCACATGGAAGAAGCCGGTTTTCTTCAATCCCAGTGATTCACCACTGCCCGGCAAGCCGCCGAAACGATCCAGCTTCGGCGTCTCGATGCCCGCGTAATAAGCCTCGTCGGCCTCCACATCGGCTTTGAGATTTTCGAGGCTTTGGAGCTTATTAGGAAACGTGTCCTTCAAGCTTTGGCCGAAGGGGTCGATCAATTTTGTCACCGAGGCGAGATCGGAGGTCACCTTGATCTTCGCGGCCGTTTTATCCGCGCCATACGGCACGATGAACTGCCAGTGATACACCGCCCAGTTCCACTCGCGGTTGTCCGTGAGCTGCTGAAACGCGAAATCCGGCGTGGTGACGCTCAAACTCTGCCCCTGAGCATTTTTCACCCTGAAGCTCGTTCCATTCAGACTCGCGATGTGCGGCGGCGTGGCTTTCTCCGCTGGAAAAACGCCCTCTTTGTCACCAATCCGCCACGAGCCGCCTTTCGCAAAGCCGATGTCGATCAGAGTCGTCATCTTCCACGACTTCACATCGGCCGGCACGTCTTTGAATACGACACCGATCATATCATTCCCCGCCGTTACCACGCATTGTGCCCCGCCTTCGTAACGCAGCATCGCACTCGCGGCCACTGGCTTCACCTCGATGATTTTGTGCGGCGGCTCAAACTCCGGGTAGGTGAGCGTAAAACTTCCAAGGCTGCCTGCTGCGATCTCGATACCCGTGCTCGTGGCTTTGAACTCAGCGGCGGAAAGCGGCAAAGTGAAGAGGCGAAGCAAAAACAGATGTTTCATGGGATTGACGATGTGTCGCATTTTCAGTCAGCGATGCACGCAGCACTTCTCAAATCAAGAGCTCCAGCCAGCCTTTGTAGCCAAGCAGAAGACAGCAGGTCGCAAAGGTCTTCGAATTGAGGCGTAATCTTGTTTACCCAACATCACACCGCCTTATGCCTTCATTCCTGAAATCGCCGCTTTGCCTACTCGCCCTCATTTCCACATTTCACGCCGCCGAACCTCCGACCTGCGATTGGGTCTTCAGCGGCGGCGGTAGCGGGCATGACAAAACGCGGGCGGTGACGACGGATCGCGCGGGGAATGTGTTTCTCGCCTCCGAGTGCGTGGGGGATGCGATGTTTGGCGATCAACAGCACAAAACCGCCGGTGAGATGGACATGTGCCTGACAAAGCTCGATGCCGCGGGCAAGCCGCTGTGGGTGAGCGGCTTCGGCGGCAGTAAAACGGATCGTGCGTATGGTGTGATCACGGATGCGGCGGGCAATGCGTATGTCACCGGGCACTTCGAAAGCACGGACGCGATGGCGAATGGCGAGAAGCTGCCAAATGCGGGCAACTTCGATGCCTTCACCGCGAAGTTCGCCCCCAATGGCAAGCTGCTGTGGGTGCGCGTGAAGGGTGGTGAGGGGTCCGATTATGGTCACGGCATCGCGATCGACTCGAAGGGGCATGTCGTCATCACGGGCGCGATCGACGGACAGTTTTTCTGCACGAAGTATGACGCCGAAGGCCGCGAAGTCTGGCATCGTTCTCCTTCCGGCAAGGTCTCGGGCAGCGGTCACGGCATCGCGATTGATGGAAAGGACCACATCTACCTCGGTGGCAGTGCTTCGGGCGCAGGAGCCTTTGGCAAAATCGTCATCGAATCCAAAACGAGCGCCGCGCTCGTGCTGAAGCTCACGCCCGAAGGCGAGGGCGAATGGGCGAACCTCATCCCGGGCACCACGAGTGCCATTTATCACGAGATCGCGTGCGACTCGCAGGGACGTGTCTGGGGCGCGGGCATGTTCAAGGGCCGCGTGAACGTCGCAGGCCAGACGTTTCAATGCGGCACCGAAAAGGATTACGATGGCCTCATTGTGCATCTCGATGCTTCCGGCCAGGTGCAGTGGGCAAAGCACATGCATGGCCCGGGCACCGATTACTGCCTCGGCGTGACCACCGATGATCACGGCACGGTGTTTGTGTGCGGCGATTTCAATCAAGACACCGTGCTCGCCGGTCACGCCCTCACCACCCGTGGCAGCGGCGACATCTTCCTCGCGGCGTTCGATGTGAAAGGCGACCTCCTGTGGGTGCAGCAGGCTGGCGGCAAGCAAAACGACAGTGCCTACCCCATCACCTTCCGTGCTCCCGATGAACTCATCATCGCCGGAGCCCTTTCCACACCTGCCACCTTCGACACTCACGAGGTGACCAAGTCCGGTTCGAGTGATTTGTATGCGGCGAAGTGGAAGCTGAAGGCGGTGAAGTGATCCAATCAGATGATTTTAGACAGACGACCGGAGGTTCCCCAATGGAAGCGAAGCGCAACAACGGGGAACGAGAATGAATTCAGCCGGCACCTTTCCTTCATTCTGTTGCCAATAAATCAGAGACATGACCACCCGCCGCACCCTTCTTCAAACTGGAGCTATCGCTTCGCTTTCGTTCCTTGATCTGCATTCACTGTTTGCCGCCGAGGGCGTGCCGCAGTCTGTGATCGACCTCTGGGCCGACTTTGATCCGCGAAAGGACCCGCTGGAGGTCGAGGTGATCCGTGAGTGGAAGGAGGACGGTGCGGTGTTTCGCCATGTGCGGTATTTCATCGGCACGTTCAAAGGCAAACCGGCGCGGATGGCGGCGGTGTATGGCTTTCCGGAGGATACGAAGGAAAAACTCCCGGCGGTGATGCACATCCATGGCGGCGGGCAGCGCGGCTCGGTGAGCGAAGTGAAGCTGCTCGTGGCGCGAGGTTACGCAGCGCTCTCCGTGAACTGGGGCGGCAGCGGCACGGGCAAGGCACCGTTCAATACCTGCGAGAAGTCCGAGCCCGGCGATCCGAACACCGATTGGGGCGCGGTCGATCCCTCCCAGCTCAATGTGCAGGGCTACAGCACGATGCTGCCCGGGCCGAAGCAGGTCTTTGAGGACCGCGAGCATCCGAAGAACAACAACTGGTATCTGCTCACGCTTGGCTGCCGCCGTGGACTCACGTTTCTCGAACAGCAGCCGCAGGTCGATCCGCAGCGCCTCGGCGTGCATGGCTACTCGATGGGCGGCAATCTCACGATGTATGTCGCGGGCACGGATCGCCGCGTGAAGGCCGCCGTTCCCGGCGTCGGTGGTCAAGGCTGGCGCTGGCAGGCACACGAGTTCATTGGCGGCACGGACCAGCAGGACCGGATCAAAGGCGATGTCGAGGTCTTCAAGCGCACGCTCAGCTTTGAAAGCTATGCGCCGCTCATCCAGTGCCCGGTGCTGCATCGCAGCGCCACGAACGACTTTCACGGCTGGATGGACGACGTGTATCGGACCAACGCGCTCATTCCAAACCAGCCCACGCGCTACAGTTGGGTACCGCACATGAATCACCGCCTCACGCCCGAGGTCGCCATCACGATGCCGCTGTGGTTTGATCAGCATCTCAAAGGTGGCCCCGCCTTGCCCGACACGCCGCAGAGCGAACTCCGGCTGAAATCGAACGACGACGTGCCACTTCTGCGCGTGCGGCCGGATGCGAAAACGCTGCCCGTGGCCCGCGTGGAGATTTACTACAGCACCGACCCCGATCCCCGCGCCCGCTTCTGGCGCAGCGCCGAGGTGCATCACGAATCCGAAGGCTATATCGCCCAATTGCCGATCCACACGCACAACCTGCCACTCTTCGCCTTCGCAAACGTTTACCACACACTGCCCAAGCCCGAATCGCTCGCGCAGATGCCCGGCTACGGCACACCGATCACCGAGCTCTGCCTCAGCAGCCTTTTCCACTCGCATACTGCCGACGAGGTCAAGCAAGCGAACCCGAAGCTCACCGCGAAACCTTCCACGCTCATCGACGACTTCACTCACGGCACCCGCGATTGGTATGCGCTCAACGCCGGCAACGCCACGCATCAGCAACTCTGGACGCGCAAAGTCACTGATCCTCTCTGGCGCGGCCCCGAAGGCTCCAAGCTGCACATCACACTCAAGCTCCCGCAGACCAACCGCCTCAGCATCGTCCTCCAGCAAAACGAATGGCGCAGCTACCGCGGCCCACGCCGCACCTTCGCCTGCCAGCGCGAGATCCCCGGCTCCGACGCTCCGCAAACCCTTGCCCTCGCCCTGAGCGACTTCACCTCCGCCGAAGGCTCTCCGACAAACTGGTCAGAAATCGATCAACTCGGCCTCTGCGCCAACCACGGCCTCCCAGCCAACGAAGTCCCGCTCTGGAAAGGCCCCGCACCGGAGTATTTGCGGGTGGCTTGGGAGTAGCTCTTTACTTCATCAAACGCATCCGCCACCACGCGGACTCGACGGGGAAGAACTGGCTCAAATACACGCGGCTGAAATCATAGTGCGTGATAACCATTTCGATGGCGGGACGATTCGACATCACAAACTTACGATCCGGGCACAGCGTGACCACCCACGCGGCAAAGCAAGGCTCGCGGAGGTAATCTTTCTCGATGGTCATGCGTGGCGAAGCGGCGTGCTGGAGCTTGAGGCCTGCCAGGGCTACCGCGACGGCTTCCGCTTCACTGTGTTGGGGCTTCCAGGCGGCGTTCATCACACGCCAGTCCACGTTGAAAGGCTCCGTGCCGTTCACGTCGAACTTTTCGATGAGGGGCAGGCTTTGTGCGGCTACCTCGGCACTGTGGCGCAGGCCCTCGGCATAGACGTTTTTCAAAGTGAGGTCCGTTTCCATCTCCCAGAGGCCGCGCAGGCAGATGACGCACTCGCTGCCGGTCCACGAGTGGCGCTCGCCCTGGCCGGGATCGAAGACCATGCCGATGCGGCAGATCTCCAGACGCTCGCGCTGACCTTTGCCTACTTTTTCATGCGCGGCGGCGAGGTAGCGCTGCTGCCACGACGCGTCGCCGGTGAAGGCGTGCATGGCTTTCATGATGAAGAGCAGTCGTGGCACGGCCTCCCATGTCGGCTTGGCAAAATCACCGCGATACTTCGATGGCGGCCCGTCGGTGGGCACCTTCCACGCGTTGCTTTCGAGCACCTTCACCTGCTCGATGAAGCGCTGCACAAGATCCTGCCGCTCCGCATCATCTTTGGGCAGACCATCCGTCACATAACGCCAGATGCCGTAAAGCCATGGCGTAGTCTGATCGTTCGAGCCCATCGGGTAAGTCGTCTTGCCGTCTGTGGCGAGTCCGCGGGCGATGAAGCCGGGCGTTTTGCCGATGGTGGACACCTTGATGAGGCCGTAGATCATGCGGCGGGCTTTGGCGCGGATATCATCGTCCCGCGTGATCAGCCATCGCGAGCACAAAGCATCCAGGTAGAGACCGTTGAACATCGGCCCGTCCTCATTCGGCACGCCCCAGCTCAGGGCGCTGGGCTTCATGTCCCGGCAATCTTCCGGCGTAGGCCTCACGATCTCTCCTTTGAGTCCGACGTAGTCGAGGATGAGGTTGTGCTCATCGACAAAGCGGTTCCATAGCTCGCGATGCGCGGCCTCGACGGCTTGCTCCGGTGTGGCGGCGGCGAGCAGGCCGACGGTGAACAAGAATATGAGGCTGCGGGTGATCATGGAGGAAAGTTTACGCTCAAACCTTCCGCATTTTCCACTTCCCTCGTTTGAAGAGGAACCAACTCCAGATGGCGAGCAGCGAGAAGGCGACTGGAACGGAGATGAACACGCCCACAGGGCCGAAGCCGAGTGATTTCGACAAGATCCACGCAATGGGAATCTGCCCGATCCACAGGCACATGAAGTTCAGCCGCGCTGGCGTCCAGGTGTCGCCAGAGCCGTTGAAGGCGGCCTCAAAACACATCCCTGCGGCATACAGTGGAAACGCGAGGCTCACGATCCAGAGCGACTGCGTGCCAAACGCCAGCACCTCCGGCTCCGAAGTGAACAAACGAATCAATGGACCCGCAAACAGCACGAAGCCGATGCCGACGACACTCAGCACGAGGATGTTGAACTTGGTGGCAATCTTCACCGCTTCCTCGGCACGCTCCGGCTTGCCTGCGCCGAGGTTTTGTCCCACGAGGGTCGCGCCAGCATTTGCCAAACCCCACGCGGGCATCAAGGCAAACATCACAAGACGAATCGCAATCGTGTAACCCGCCAAAGCCGTGCTGCCAAACATCGCAAGGATCTTGAACAGGCCCACCCAGCTCGTCGTGCTGATGAGAAGCTGCGCGATGCCGCTGCCGGACTTGCTCAACACCGCGCCGATGATCTCGCGTTCCGGTTTGAAATGGCACCAACGCACCTTCACTCGGCTGTGATGGCCCGCGAGATGCCAGAGCTGATACAGCACGCCCACGCCGCGACCGATGTTCGTCGCCACCGCCGCTCCGGTGACGCCCATCTCGGGAAAAATCCACCAACCAAAGATGAAACACGGCCCAAGCACGATGTTCAGCGCGTTCGCGAGCCACAACGTGCGCATCGCGATCACCGCATCACCCGCACCGCGAAAGATGGCGTTGATGAGGAAGATCATGAACACCGTCGCATTGCCGCCGAGCATCACGCGCGCGAAATCCGAGCCCAGCACCACGATCCATTCCTCCGCGCCCATCAGCCGCAAAATGTCCGGCGCAAAGAATCCCAGCACCATGCCGATGCCGGATGACATCAGCACACCGAGCAAAACAATCTGCCCCGCCGCCTGCGCCGCAAGTTCGGGCTCTTTTTCACCGATGCGACGCGACACAATCGCCGTGGCGGCAATCGAGATGCCGATCGCCACCGCATAGATCAGCGTCATGATCGACTCCGTGATGCCCACGACAGCCACCGCTTCCTTGCCAAGCCGCGAGACCCAAAACACGTCCGTCACCGCGAACAGCGACTCCATGATCATCTCCAGCACCATCGGAACCGCGAGCAGGATCACCGCGCGGTTCAGTGGCAGCGAGGTATAATCATGCTCCTCCCCACGCAGCGACTGTCTCACGCTGCGCCAGAACGAAACCGGCTGGGAAGCCTCCTCACTCATTCACGGCAGCCTTCCCTCATCCACGTCGATGTAATGAGCGATGGTCTGGATGTCATCGCGATCACCGAGACCTCCATCGGCCTTCCGTTTCGCCAAAATGGCCGTGATGTGGTCATTCCAGCCGAGTGTTTTGACATAATGATTCCAGATCAGCTTGTCCGTGTCATTCAACGAGCGCGTTTGCTCCTGGCACCATTGCAGGATTTCCTCATCCGTGCCGCCTTGGAGCACGCGTGTCTTCAGGGCGTCGTAGTTGATGTGCAGAAAGTCCACCAGCGCTCCATCGCTGCCTTTGCCAAGATTGGCGTGAAGATCTTCCCACAACCTGCCTTCCGCATGCAGCCGAATCTTGCCCAGCATCCGTGGGAAGTATTTCAAACCAGCGGTTTCATCGAGAGGGCTGCAGGGCAGCGAGGCGGGATCAGGTTTGGCGGACATTCCGCATGTCATCCACCGGGCCGCCGTCTTGTCAATCACCCGTGACTCGCGAAACAATCACCTCGTGCGTCTTCCGGTCGATGGAATACAAAACGCCGCCTTCACCCCGATCCCACGCGAAAGCTTGACCATGAGCGCTGATCGGAATCGCCGTTTTCCAAGTCCAAACATCGCCTGTCACGGGCAGGTCCATCACATACAGCTCCTGTGCATCGTGACCGGTGATGTAGAGATGCCGATCTGGTCCAAAGCTGCCGCCGGAGCTGCTGTTCTTGCCAAACTTCGCCACCATCTCGGCGGGGAAGCGGATCTCGGCGGCTGGCTTCCAGTTCAAATCAAAGCGCACGACGCGAGTCCGCGCCGGATCACCCGTCTTCGCATACTGCGCGAAGCAGGCATACCACCAGCCATCGCGCCAATCCACCCACGTCAGCGACCCTCCCACGCTCGTGAGGTCGATGCTTTCGAGGTGCTGCATTGTTTTCGGATCAAAGACCTCCACGCTGCTCTTCATCGGCATCTCCGGGTAATTCGAGTGCGCACACCAGAGTTTGCCGTCGAGGATCAAGCCGGCGTTGAGATGCTTGATGTGACCTCCTGCGGCCTCTTTCCAGCCTCCGACGCGTTCACCGCTGTCTTTGCGATACTTGCCGATGGCCGCGTTCGTGATCGCAAAAAAGTGCTCCGCATCCACCGCCACGCCTTGATGCGCTTCGTCCGCCTTGAAGCGTTTGACCTCCTCGTGACGCCACTCGCCTTTTTGACCCGCGAGCATCTTGTTCACGCGTTCCTGCTCCTTGCGCAAAGCACCGTCTGGAATCGGCATCGGCGTCAGATTCTCGCTCACCAGCTTTTCGTCCGCCGGGATCGCCCGCCAGCGCAGATTCTTGAACAACACGTCCGCTCCGTGGTATTGGAGCGAGAGGTTCGCGCCGCGTTTCGTCAAGTCACCTCCACGGATGCGCAACACCTCAATCTCATTGTGCCAGCGCGGGTCGGTGTAGTCGAAGTCGAGCACCTTCTCGCCATTGAGCCAGTGCTGGATCACCGAGCCTTTGCAGACAATGCGCCCCTCGTTCCACTTACCAAACGGTTTCACGACATCTTTCGTCGGTGCCATGCCAAAGAACAGCGCAGCCGCCGCCTGACGCGGATTCTCCCCGTAGGGGCTGTTGGCGTTGTCGAGCAATTGATACTCATACTGCCCCGGCCGGTAATACACGCCGCTGTTGCAGCCCTTCGCCACTTTCCACTCAAAGCGCAGCTCGAAGTCATCCGGCACCTTCGCCTTCTCATACACCAGCGATCCGCCTTTCTTGATGCAGGCGATCTCGCCATCCACCACCGCCCAGTTGCCACCGTGTTTCCACCCATCGAGTGTCTTGCCATCAAAGATCGGCTCAAAGCCGGGTTCCACCGCCAAAGCAGTGCTCGTCAGTGCCAAAAGGAGAAAATGTTTCATGCGTGATTCAAAGTGCGGTTCATCTGCCTGCGAAAGCCCTTCAAGCGCAGCGAGCTGTCTCCCATGATGTCGAGCATTGTGTAGCCGCTGCTTTCCAAACCCGTGCCTTCCACCATCGCCACGAGCGTCGTGTAATGAATGCTCGCGATCTGCTGGTAGTCGTTCTTGTGCGAGTGGCCTTGAAAGACGGCGAGCACCTTGCCGGACCTCTCCAGCAGAGCCCTCACTTCAACCGCATTGCGCACGGCATGCGCCTTGTCGAGATCGAGCCGTTGATGCGCCAGCACGATCACCGGGCCGCTGACTTTGCTCAACTCCGCCTCCAGCCACGCGAGTTCGGCTTTGGGCAGGTTCGCGTCCTGCCAGTTGAAGTTCTTCCGTTCATACGGTGTGCCGTCCTCGCGAAAGCAGGCATCCAGGATCAAGAAGGTCACGCCATTGCTTTCGAACGACGCATGTCCGCCAGCGGCCTTCGTGTGCTGCGCGAACTCCTGCTTCGTCAGCGTGCCGACACAGTGATTGCCCAAAACGTAGTGCCGAGGCATCGAAAGCTTCGCGAAGTGCGATTCCATCGTCTTCAGCCACTCGATCTCCCGCTCCACCGAGTCCGCCTGATCGATGAAATCGCCGAGTTCGATCACCAGCGTCGGCTTTTCGCGGTTCATGTGCTCCACGGCCTCGTCGAGTTTCGCCAGCGCCTCGCGGTAGAAACGTGTCTTGGTCGGATTCTTGTCCGCGTAATGAAGGTCCGTCATCAAACCGACCCGCAGCAGAGATTTGGCATCGTTTTCAGCAGCGAGGATCTTCCCCGCGCTGAATCCGGCGAGGCAGAGCGTGCTGTGTTGAAGAAAGGCGCGGCGTGAACTCATGAGACCATCCCTAACGGCGCACGCAGATGCAATCAGGCACTCAAAACGCCCTTCACATGCTTCATCGAGCCAGCGAAGCACTCATGCACATAGGCCATGGCCTTTTTCACCTTCACCTGGGCAGCAGGGTAATCGGCATCAATCGTGAACAGCGTCTCCGCCATCTTCTCGACGGACGTTTCATCCATTTCGAGCAGCCACTCGGGCAGGCCGATGTCCTGGAACATCCAGCACTTCGGTGAGTGGAACTCAGAGTAGGTGTGGATGATCGGGGTGCCGTTCGCCAGGGCGATGATCGGTGAATGCGGCTCGTGGCAGACGATGGTGTGGGCACGAGCGAAGATGGAGGCCGCTTCATCGGCATTCCAAAAATACTCCAGGTTCACGACCTGCTTCTGGATCTCCGGCGGCAGTGGATCGTGGATGAGGCGTTTGTTGTGCTCCATCTCCTTCTTCACCTCAGGGGCAATGAGTACCTTGTGGCCGGTCTTTTTGACCCAAAGCTTTACCAGTTCACGATACTTCGCGGCGCGACGCTCGTCATCGGCGATCTGCTCCGGCGTGGGATGCAGCGGATTGAGCTTCGGTGTGCGGGTGTCGTCCACTCCGGGCAGTTTGGCCGTGTTGGTGCGTAGTTGAATCGTGATGAACTTCCGATCCTCCAAGCCGAGCTTCTTCATCGTGGCGAGTCCGCGCTCGTCATCGCGCACATCGATGCCGAAGCAGCCATCGGGGCCGAATTGCAGCGCGGCGGCTTTGATGCCCGCGCCTTGGAGAATCTTGAGCGTCTTCGTTTCACGCGTGTAGATGAAGGACGCGCCATTCAGCAGCGCGATGCGCTCCTCTGCGCCCTTGCCCTCGACCATGCTGGGGAAATACGACTGGCCGAAGAGGCCGTAGGGCTTGCCGTGCTTTTGGCAGAACTGCATGAAGGTGATGTCCTGCCCCATGCCGGAGTTGCGGATGAAGAAATCGCATGCTTTGACCGACTCCTGGAGCTTGCGGTCGTTTTCGCCGTCCTTGAAGAGGTTGCCCTGAAGAATATCCACCTTGGGGAAACGCGCCTTCAGCATCGCGGTCACGCGATCATCGAGCTTCATCGCCCACAGCACGATCTTCACCTCTGGCAGATGCTGCCCGATCACGCGCAATGTGCCCGGCGTGTGGCCGATGTCGCCGATGTTCACCGTGTCCCACGCGGATTGCAGCACGATGGTCTTGGGCTTGCCATCAGCGGCAAAAACAGAGCCGCCAAGCGCGGCGGTGATGGCGGAGATGAAATGGCGGCGGGTGTGCATGGTTGGGAAAGCTTCTTCAGGCTGCTGCAACGACCGTTTGGACACGATCTGGCTTTTTTCCGTCCTCATTGCGCAAACACGCGCTCCAGCCAGGCATCCACAACCGGAGTCGCGGGATACAATGGATCACCAAGGCGGCGGTTGATCTCGGCGTGCCCTTTGAGGCCGATGCCATCGAAGCCGCGCACCTCTGCGGGCGTTCCCGCCTTTTGCAAGGCCTCGCCAAGCGCCAGCGACTGCGCCGTGCCATCGGCCCGCTGCACATGCAGGATCAGAAAAGCAGGCGCGTTTGGAGCGGCGGCCTGCGCCGTGGGCGACAGCGCGAGCTGCCGCTCCTTTTCAGCGCCGAAAGCCTGAACGTAGGTGTCATGCATGAAGTCACCACCCTCCGCGATCTGACGCGGCACATCGTAGCACGCGCCATCGAGAGGGATGACTCCGCGCAGCGAATTCGGCCCCAGCTCTGCCTGTTTCAGATACTTCATTTCCGTGCCGACCAGTGCCGACAGATGCGCGCCCGCGCTGTGGCCCATCAGCACGACTCGTGTCGCGTCAAAGCCAAGCGACTCAGCACGGCCAATGAGATGCGCGATGGCATGCGCCACATCCTGCGCCTGCTGCTCAACCGTGGCGGCGGGCACGAGCCGATAGTTGATCGACGCGAAGGCGTAGCCCTGCTGGAGAAAATGCACCGGCTTTTCCTCACCCGTGGCATTCCTCTTGTCGCCACGCTTCCAGCCGCCGCCATGCACGAAGATCACCAGCGGCGACCCGGCGTTCCCCGGCTTCCAGTAATCGAGCTTCTGAAGCGGGTCTTTGCCGTAGCTCAGCTCGACCGCGTCAACAGAGCCTTTCCGCTCCGCCATGCGTTCACGAAGCCGTTCGATCAACGGACCTTGAGCAAAGATGAAACTCGACAGGCAGAGGGTGGCGACGAGATAGGCGAGCGACTTGAGCTTGGGGTGTTTCATTGGGGCGAGGAAGTGCGTCGCCTCATTGAATGCGGGACGGAGGCATCGGTTACACAAAATCTTGCCCATTTTGCCATCAGGGCACGAGCAGCAGTTGCAGCGCATCGAGGATCACGAAACCCACTGTCTCTTGGTTCGTGAGGGTGATCGTGCTGTCGCCGTCGAGTTCGACGGTGCCGATGCTGCGGAAAGCTTCGCCAACGGGGAGCGGCTTCGTTTGATCAACTTTAATTTCGATCTTGCGGCCACCGCTTTCAATCGTCACCGGCACTTTCGTGGCGCGGGTTTCGTGCGCGGAGTAAGCCATGCGGAGATCGTATTTGCCTGGCATTGTCGCCTTGAAGCGGAAGGTGGCGGTGGACTGGCCGTCGCCGCGCTTGTCGTCATGCAGGTAGCCAGTGCCGATGTGCGGCTTGAAACCTGACGAGTGGCTCCATTCGCCTTTGAGATCGGCTTGCGAATCATCGAGCACGATGCCTGGAAGTGTCTTCGGGTCGATATTCACCGCGCCTTTCGGTTCAGGTGGCAGATCGGCGAGCACCGGCAGATCGAGCACTTGCTTCTGCGCCAGCAGACGCTCGCGCAGCGCGGGATACGGCAGCTTTTGCACGGCGAGGTTTTGTTTGGCGCTCAAAGCAGCGGCGATGCCCGCGCTCTGACCGAGTATCATCCACGTCGGCTCCACGCGGATGGAGGAGATGCCGACATGAGTGCAGGACAGCGCCACGGGAACGAGCAGGTTTGTGCACTCGGCGGCTTTCGGCGTTATGGCGCGATACGGGATGTGATACGGGTAGCCGTGTTTTCGACCTGGGACGCGCACCGGCATGATGGTGCCTTCATTGACCACAAACTTTGCCGTGCCTACACGCTGGCAGTCATGCGAGTCGATGGGGAAGGACGACACGACGATGGCATCGTCCTTCTTCGGCTCTTTCATGATGTCCTTCTGCGAGACGATGTATTCGCCGATCATGCGGCGCCCTTCGCGCACATAGAGCTGAGGCGACCAATGATCGTACTCGGGGAACTCATCTTTGCAGAGGCCGATCTGCGCGTATTCTTCGCGAATCGCGGCGGGCACGGCGGGATCGGTGCTGAGGAAATGGTGCATCTCCAGAGTGTATTGCTTGTGCGCTTCCCAGATCTTCGCGCGACCGGCCTCATCGGCCTCACTCCAGCCATTGCATGCTCCTATCAAGCCCATGGAGAACTGTTTCCCGATGCCGTTGTTCGCGTCGAACTTGTTCCCTGGCAGCGGATACAGATCCCACAGCAGGTGCGGCCGCTTTTCCTGCGCGAAGTAGCGGCGCATGACTTCAAATCGCGCTGGGTCGTAGTTCGCAGGCTTCGGAAATGGCACGCGATTCGCCGGGGCTTTCGTCACGCAGAGGCGGAAGCTATAGACCATCACGTTCTTGTCGCCGTCCTCGTCAGCACCGGCATCCGTCGTCGTGATGAGCGGCAGCGGCTTGCCATCGGCTCCGAGACCCGACATTCCCATCTTCGCCTTCGGATACTGCTTTCCGGCCAGCGATTCGCCGAACTCCTTCCGACCCTCGCGGCCAATCGTCCAACTCACGCCTGCCGCAGCCATGAGATCGCCCTCGTAGGTGCCGTCGATGAATACTTTGGCCGTGAAGTCGCCATCACTGGTCGTGATCTGAGTGATGCGCGTTCCATCCTTGCCCATCTGCTTCAACACACGCTTCGTCAGCACCTTCACACCGGCTTCGTCGAGCATTTCATTTGTGATTTTTTCCGCAACATGCGGCTCGTAGGTCCAGTGCTTGTGATCTTTCTCGCTCACCTTGTAGGGCAGCTCGACGCCTCGCTGCTGATAATCCTTCTCGACACGCGCATGCCATTCATCAAACAAACCCAGCACCGTGCTGCGCACCGTTTGATTCGAGTCGCTGAAGCACAGCCCGCCAGTATTCACGCCCCCGACATGAGCCGTCGGCTCCAGCAGGATCACGGACGCTCCCTCACGAGCTGCGGCAATGGCGGCACAAAACCCGCCCGGCGTGGCTCCATAAACAATCACATCCGCCTCCGTGGCGGCATGCGCGCAGAGACTGAGGGCGAAGAACAGGATGGCGAAACGTATCATGGCTTTCAATAGGACACCGCCGCGCTGTTTTGGACATCATTTCGCCCGTGCCTGCACGACCTTATGCGCCGTCTCCTGCAAAAAGCGGGCGTAGGCGGCATCGAAGCCTTTCGGGATGTAGCTGTTTCCGACGGCGGTCTCGCCAAACAACACCTCATACCACACGCAGGCGCCGAGATACTCGCCCGCCGTGTTCGCGTGATGCCCGTCCATGCCAAGCGTGGTCTTTTTGCCATCCTTCGACTTCGCCCAGCGCCAGCCGACATGCAGCGAATGCTTCTGATTCGGCAACGCGGGTTGCTTTGCGGTCTTGGGATCAAACGACGTGTCGGTTTGATAACCCCAGGTCGCATCCGTGTCGGTCATGAAAAGCGCATCGCCCACCGGAATCACCTTTCCGCCGAGTTCTGCGGCGATCTTGTCGTAGGAGGCGGTCAAACCGCGATACATCTCCTCCTGCGTCTTCGGCTCACCCTCTTTGTTCGATGGCTTCGTAAAACGCGGATCATCCTTCCGATACGCCCACGTCTGGTGAATGAGCAGCTTCGCGTGCGGCGCGTGTTTCACGATCATGTCACGCAAAAAGCCCGCGTGCGGCTGGTAGGTGGCGAAGTCGTGGCTCTTGATGCTGGCCTGCTGGATCGTGACGTAGTCCCACTTCTCGGCGGTGAGGTTCGCGACCAGATCACGGCCATTCGTGTACACCCGCGCCTTCCCCTCCGTCTTCGCCTTGTCCGCATGCACCTGAAACGACGAACCGCCAATCACCAGCGGCGTGTGAATCAACGTGTGCCCACCCGCGAGCGCCAGATCATCGAGATGATTCGTCGCGTTGCGGGAGAAGCTGTTGCCGATGGTGAGGATACGTACCGTTTTGGCCTCGCCCAGCGCGGACGAGACGCAAAACAGCAGCGAAACGAGCAGGACGAACGCTTTCATCACGCGTCAGGTTTTAATGGCAGCCGCAGCCTTCGCCGCAGCCCTTGGAGAAGATTTCCGCCTCGGTCGGCACCTGTCCGCGCTCCAGGCTCTTGCCGACGAAACTCGTCACCACCTCGGCGATGCCGCGCAGCACGTCCTGCGCCTCGATGAAGCTCAGAATGGCCGGATTCGCATCGCAACTGTCCTGCAGGTCGGTGAAGCGGCTGATTTCTTCACCCGTGGGTTCTTCGCCGTTGTGCTGCTTCTGGTGCAGTGCGCGGCCCATCGTCGCCATCTCACGATAGAGCGACACGGCTGCTTCATTGGCGAGGAAAGCCTCGGCCTTCTCGCGGGCGTTTTGCACGTCGCTGTCAGCCACGAGGATTTCGCACAGTTCGACGATCTTGGATTTGATTTGGGGGGATGCGGTCATGGGGGCGCGAGGGTAGGCAAAAAAGGACGGTGCGCAGAAAAAAGTCGGAATATTTGCCACGGCGCCGGCTCCCAGCATGACGCGCCATGAAACCCGTCCTCACCGCCCTGCTCTTCTTCACTTCCCTCGTCACCGCCGCCACACCGGAGGACTTCACCGTCAGAGCCGCCGCCGGAAAAGGCGGTTTCACGCTCAAAGAAGCGCAGGGGAAATTCGTGGCCATTCACTTCCTCCTCAAAACCGAGTGCCCGGTCTGCCTCAGGCATACCCGCGACTACTTCACCAAAGCGCCCACGTTACCCAATGTCGTCCAGGTCTTCCTCAAGCCGGACTCCGACAACGAAATCGAAGCCTGGGCCTCGAAACTGCCCGCCGAGGAACTCGCCAAGAACCCCATCTATCGCGATCCGTATGCGAAGCTGGCCAAATCCTTCGACATTCCCGATGGCTACAAGTTCCACGGCCAGACCGTGCATTATCCAGCGACGGTGCTCATCAGCCCCGATGGCAAGGAAGTCTTCCGCTATGTCGGCAAGAACAATGGTGACAGGCTCTCCTTCGAAGCGCTGGCCGCCAAGGTGGCCGAGCTATCGAAATGAAGCTCACCAGTTCCGCGCCACGTCGAGGTTCCGCTTGAAGCCCTCGCGCACGAGCGAGAGGTCGGAATCCATCGCGATCCAGGTCAAACCGAGCGTCTTGAGCTTCTCTTTGTCATCGGCATGCCGCACGAGGATGCCGCAGCCCTTGCCGTGGTCCTTTGCCGCCTTCACGACCGCATTAAGGCACTCGTCGTAGCTGCGGGGCGACTTCCGCGCCTTCAAATCGTAGCTCAAATCGGCCGGGCCGATGAAAAGCGCAGCAATGCCTTCCACCGCGGCGATTTGATCGGCATTGGTGACTCCTTCCGCGGTCTCGATTTGAGCGAGGATGATCGGTTTGGGCATTTCATCGCCGGGGAGCCTCATGCCGTAGCCATAGGCTCTCACGGTGCGGGAAACGCCACGCGTGCCCTTCGGAGGATAAGTCGCTGCCTTCACGCAGTGCTCCGCCTGCGCCACGGTATCGACATGCGGAACCATGATGCCATCCGCACCCCAATCGAGCACGCGACCGATCAGATCCGCATGCGGCGCGCTCACACGCACGATGGCCAGCGTCTGGCTGCCACGAAGGGCGCGGAGCTGGTTTGGCAGCGCGGCTTCCGACTCACAACCGTGCTCCAAGTCGATGAGCACCCAGTCATAGCCGCACTCGGCGGCGAGTTCGGTGACCGCAGATGATCCGATGGAGAGAAAGGTGCCGATGTGAGTTTTCATGGTGAGAGAATGTCGAGGCCGCTGCCTTCCCGCAAGCCGCGCAAGGCCAGTGCGAGTCGGGAATGTGTCATTTCGCGCAGGTTTGAGCCTGAGGAGCCGCTGCCGATGAGAAAGAAACCGTCATCACGATCAAAGTAACCCGCGCCGACACGGATGACCGCTTTCACGATCATGTTCCGCAGCAGATGCAGCCAGAAGCGGCGCAGGTGCTGCTCCGGCAGTCTTCTCACGCTTTCAAAGCCCTCGAAAGCCCGCTGCAAAAACGCGTCATCATGAAAACACGCCAGCAACGAGAGGTCATCCATCGGATCGCCGGCTATGCTGTCATCGAAGTCGATGAACGCGGCGATTTGATTGCGAGTGCCGAGGATGTTCCAAAGCGCGAGATCCTTGTGGACTAGGCAGCCTGGAGCCAGATCGAGCAAGGTGCGGTGGTTTTCGATCTCGGTGAGGATTTCGTCCGCATTGCTCAGAAAGCCACGCTTCGCGAGAAAGTGGAGATGCTCTTCAAGACGAAGGTGGAAGTAGTCGGCGTAGCTGGAATGTGGTCCGCACAGTCCTCTGTGCGGTTCGGGCGTCGCCAAGCCCTCAAGCCGCACAGAGGAC
>CAMCWM010000037.1 GCA_945882215.1 Akkermansia muciniphila
TTCGAGCAGCGGACGCAAACTCACGCCGTCAATCTTCGAGGTCGTTTTGCCACCGGCCACATCCATGAGTGTGGCGAAGTAATCCGGGCTGCACACGGGCGTGTCGATGGTTTGTCCAGCTTTGAGCACCCCAGGCCAGCGGATAAGCAGCGGTTCGCGAATGCCACCTTCGTAGAGCCAGCCTTTGCCACCACGCAGCGGCAGATTCGAGGTGGGAGAACCTTCGCTGGTGCTCAGGCCGCCGTTGTCGGAGGTGAAAATGATCAGCGTGTTCTTGGCGAGGTCGAGTTCGTCGAGCTTCGTCAAAATTTTGCCCACCGCGAGATCCATGGCCTCGACCATCGCGGCATAAACGGCGTGTTCCTGGACGAGACGCACATCGCGCGGCTCCTCGCGGCCAAATTTCGCATCCAGACTGAGTTTCTGGCGTTTTGCCTCATACTTGGCCGTCAAATCAGCGCGGGCGTTCAAAGGCGTGTGAACGTCATAGAAGGCGTAACAGGCGAAGAAGGGCTTCGACTTGTTCGCTTCGATGAACTTGCAGGTCTCAGCTGCAAGGCGATCCGGCAGATGCTCACCGGGCGGACCATCGGGGAGACGCGGGTTCGCATAAGGCGTGAAATACTTCCCAGGGCCATACGGACCACCACGATCCACGCCGCCCATGTTAATGTCGTAGCCCTGGTTCTCCGGCCAGAAGCCTTCGGGGCCGAGGTGCCACTTTCCGGCGAAAAACGTCGCGTAACCCGCCGCCTTCATCATCTCGCCCATCGTCACTTCCTCATGTGCGAGGCGATCCACATACGGCGCGGGCAGCAGCAGCGTGTTGCGCTTCCAGGCATCCGGCGTCTTGGCCGCGCCGATGTAATCCGTCACGCCCGTGCGCTGCGGCCAGCGGCCGGTTTGCACCGCCGCACGCGTCGGCGAGCACACGGGGCAGGCAGCGTAGCCGTTCGTGAAAAGCGCGCCTTCCTTGGCGAGGCGGTCGAGATTCGGCGTCTCGTAAAACGTGCTTCCATAGCAGCCGAGATCACGCTGACCAAGGTCGTCGGCGAGGAGGAAGATGACGTTCGGCTGCGCCGAAAATGACGAATGCATAACGGCGAATGACGACAGCAGCAGGATAAGACGGATCATGGCCGCAGGTAACGACACGCAGGCCAGCCACCTTGCCCCCGCTGTCTCAAAACCGCCACGTCAACTGCGTGGCCAGCAGGTGCTCGGCGTTTTCGGCGGGGCTGCTTTCGTGGCCGTAGCTGTATTGCAGCTTGAGCTGGAGGCTGCGGTTGAAGCGATAACCGACCGCCGTGTCGATGCGCAGGATGCGCGACTCCCAGGTGGCGCTGCCACCGGCGCCATTCGGCACGGTGTCGAAAAACTGCTGGTTCCAGCGCAACGCGGCGAACAGGCTCTCGGTGAGCTTGTACTTCGCCTCGATGAAGTAGGAGAGCGTATCGGCGTTGCCTACGTTCGGCACCTCGAAGCGCGACAGGATCACCTCGCTCCACAGTTGCAGATGGCCGTGGGCATAGCTCACATCAAAGCCGAGCGTGCTTTGCTGGTAGTCATCGCGCTCCGAGCCTGCGGGCAGCCCCGGCGTCGGCTCTCCGATCATGTAGGCGCCGGTGCTGCCGCTGATGCCGAGATTCCACGCGGCATCGGGCCGGAAACCGAGACGTCCACTGTAAGTCGGCGCATTGAAGCCCACCTCATCGGCCCGCCAGGCTGTGGGGCGCGAGGACAGGCTGGCGTTCTTGATTTCAAAAGCATAATCAAACCGCTCGATGCGGCCAAACACCGATGCACCCGTGGCATACGACGGCCCCCAGATCACCGGCAGCCAGCTTCCCTTCGTGTCCGTGCGATTGCGCCGACCGAGAAAACCTCCCGCACCAGCCGGAGCGGTGCGATCCGTCATGATGAGCACGTTTTCATACGCCAGCGGGGCGGTGATGAATGGATTGTCCCACGCGAGATGGCGCTGCATCCAGTTGCCGAACACGGTGGCAAATTTACCCGCCTGAATATTGATCACCGGCGCGTCGAGAGGCGTCCAGCGCAGAAAATACTCGTCGATCCGGCCTTTGCCGCCCGCATTCAAGCCGGGATCGAAACCACGGTCAAACCGCGCCTGTGCGAACGCATACCAATGGCTGCCAAGATGCACGTCCGCGAAGAGCGAGACACGCGGATTGAAAAACAGCTCGTCATCGGAAAAGAGCAGCGCAGGCGGCGCACCATCAGAAAGATAACTCTCGAGATCGACACGCCCGCTCAAGCTCGCCTGCACCGGCCAGTCACGCGGCAGCAGTTCGACGGCCCATGCCGGAGCAACGAGGAGGAGGAATGCAAGACAGTGTTTCATGCGGAAAAATGACGCGTAAATCATGCAACGGCGGCGGCCGTTTCGGCAAGGCGCAATCGAAACGCCGCCACCGGCTGGCTAAAGCCCTTCAGCGGCATCGGCTCCACCGGTTCCGCCGTAAAAACACCGCTCAGCGCCGCGTGCGTGGCCTCGTCGATCATCAATTCGTCGGCACCAGCCTTCGAGCACAGACGCGAGGCCAGATTCACGCGTTCGCCGAGCACGGTGTAGTTCAGACGGTCGTCGGAACCCATGCAACCGGCCACCATCTCGCCCGTGGCGACGCCGATGCCCATCTCGATGCGATGTTTCGTCGTCTCGTTCAGCCTGCGCCGCACGGCAAGCATCTCCAGCGCGCAATCCACCGCGAGGCGCGTGTCATCGCCGTAGCTTTTCGGCGCGCCGAAGATCGCCATGATCAGATCGCCGACAAATTTGTCCACCACGCCGTGATGCGCGTGAACGACGCGCGTCATCGCGGTCATGTGCTCGTTCAGTATGGCGATGACCTCCTGCGGCGGCATGCCCTCGGTGAGCGCGGTGAAGCCACGGATGTCACAAAACAGCACGCTGGCATGCCGCACCTCACCGCCGAGCGCCACGCGGCCATGCATCAGCGCGTCCGCCACCTGCGGATCACTCACCTGCGCGAGGAGCAGTTTGTAGCGCTCTTTTTGCGCGAGCTCGACGGCCATCTCATTGAAGGACGCGGCGAGCGCGCCGAGTTCATCGCGCCCGCGCACCGGCACGCGCACCTCGAAGTCGCCCGCCGCAATGCGCCGCGTTCCAGCGGCCAGCGCCTCGATGGGACGGCTGAAGCCATGCGAGAGATACAAGATCAACGCCAGTCCACCGAGCAGTGCCGCCGTACCGAAGCCGAGGATGCGCGCGCGAAGTTGCTGCTGCTCGCGCACCGCCTCCGCCATCGAATAAAGGCCAACCTGTGCCGCCGGTGGAAACAGCGATCCCGGATTGAGTACGCGGTGAAACAGCAGATGCGGCATGGCCGCGACGCGGATCATCTCCCGGCTGGTGCCGCTGGCGGTGATCTTTATCTCCTCCGCCACACGCTTGGCCAGCAGTTCATGCATCGCGGCGGGAATGGTCTGCGAATGAATGCGCCCGTCCAGCCAGATGCCGCTGAGCAGCGCCTGCCTGCTGGATTCATGCATCGCGCGCTCACCCTGGTCACTCAGAGGAAAAGCCATCACCAAAGCGCCGAGCACCTCATCAGTGGCCTGGTTGATCAGCGCGGTGACGATGAACTCGCTCAGCGTGCCATCCACCACTGTGAGATAGCCGATCTCCTGCTGCCTGCGTTCGCCTTCTGACATGCGCACCACCAGCCGGCCCAGCGGGCTGTTGCGGCCATCGCCCGTGCCTTGCGGCAGAAAATACGAACGCGGTTTCTTCGGCACCAGTGCCCGGCCCATCGGATCGATCACGGTGATGGATGGATTTTCAGCAGACGCGGTCAGCAGCGCGATCTCCGTGTCCAGATTGTCGTAAAAGAGGTCGGGGTCGTCCTCCATGAGCGCTTCTTCGAGCGCGGAGGTGATGCGCACGGATTCCACCACCCTCTGGCAGCGTTTCGCGATCTCGCCGAGCTGTTGCACGCGGCGCTCGCTGAAAAAGGTGAGCTGCAGTCGGAACTGCTCCTCAAACTGGCGCTGATACGCCGCCTGCACGCGCTGCTGTGTCATGTAGAGCGTCGAACCCGTCACGGCGGCGACAGTGAGCGACATCGCCAGGATCAGCTTCGTGCGGAAAGTGAGCGCGGGCATCGCGGGTGGCGGTTCAGCGGGTGCTGGCGGTGCGTACGCCGGCAAAATCCACGCGCAGCGTTTTGCCCGGCGTCACCGTCACGTCTTGCATGATGGTGGTTTTTTCATCCAGCCAGGCCTTGAGCTGCCAGGTGCCCGCAGGCAGGCCACTGAGCCGGTAGCGCCCATCCGCGTCCGTGATGGCGAAGTGCGGCGTGTCCAGCACCAGGATCACGCCGCGCATGTGCTGGTGGATTTCGCAGTAGAGCCTCACCACGCCCGCCTTGTCGAAGGTCAGCGCAGGGGGCGTCTCGTCTTTGCGAAAGCGCCCCAGGTCGAAGCGCTTGGTCTTCGAGAATGAAAAGACGTTGTGATAGTCGCTGTCGTTGTTCGGAAACACCACCTGCGTGCCGGTCTGCACCGCCAGCACACCCGGTGCAAACTGGTAGCCGCTCTGCACCATCAGCAGCGGCTTGGCAGGCGGCGATTTTTTGGCCCCCGGCACTTCCAGATAAACCACGGCCAGTTGTTTCGGCGAAGCGGCCACCTGGCCCGCGTTCAGGCCATAATGTGAGGCTGGCGGCGGCCCCATCGGCCTGCCGGTGAGAACCACCGTGCCTTCGATGCCGCTCTGCGCATGCAACACACCGCCACAGGAAAACAGGGCGAGCGCAGCGAAGGAGCAACGTGTCAGACACATCATGCGGCACAGCCTATCAGGTGGCATTTCCTGCCGCCAGAGACTTTTTTCAAGGCTTGTCCCGGCCCAGCCTTCCCTCTTGCACCCAGGCCGAATCCGCCGACTCTACGCGCCCTTTTTCAGCCATGATCCCGAACATCTTCCGCACCCTTCACTGCAACGCCGTCCGCACAGAGCACATCGGCCAGATCGTCACGCTTTGCGGCTGGGTGAATTCGGCGCGCGACCACGGTGGCGTCATTTTCATCGACCTGCGCGACCGCGAAGGTCTCACGCAGGTCGTGTTCCGTCCCGAGGAGAATGCTGAACTAGCCGCGCAGAGCCACACGCTGCGCGATGAAGACGTGCTGCAGATCACCGGCAAGGTCGCCGCGCGTCTCGCAGGCACCGAAAACGCCAAGCTGCCCACCGGCGATGTCGAAATCGTCGCCACCGAATGCAAAGTGCTCAACAAAGCTGACGTGCTGCCCTTCCACCTGGACCGGGAGCTGTCCAACGAGGATTTGCGGATGAAATACCGCTACCTCGACCTGCGCCGCGAGCGCATGAACAAGAACATCCGCACGCGTCACAAGATCACCAACTCCGCGCGCAACTACCTCGACGCTGCCGGCTTCGTGGAAGTCGAAACGCCGATTTTGAGCAACCCGACACCCGAAGGCGCTCGTGACTTCCTCGTGCCCGCCCGTTTGAACCCCGGCAAGTTCTACGCCCTGCCGCAGGCCCCGCAGCAATACAAGCAGCTCATGATGGTGGCTGGTTTGGAGCGCTATTTCCAAATCGCCCGCTGCTTCCGCGATGAAGACCTGCGCGCCGACCGCCAGCCCGAGTTCACGCAGATCGACATCGAGGCCAGCTTCATTGAGCGCGCCGACATCGTGACGCTTGTCGAAGGCTTGCTCGCCAGCATGTTCAAAGCGGGCACCGGACGCGACATCCCCCTTCCCTTCCCGCGCCTGACGTATCAGGAAGCGATGGACCGCTACGGCTCTGACAAGCCGGACACGCGCTACGGCAACGAGATCGTCGATATGGCCGATGTCTTCGCCACCAGCGGCTTCAAAATCTTCCGCAGCACCATTGAAAATGGCGGTGTCGTGCGTGCCATCAACGCCAAAGGCTTCGCGGGCATCACCACCGGCCAGATGATCCGTTTGAACGAGATCGCCACGCAGGCGGGTATGAAGGTGAAGCAGCTCGCCTTCATCAAGGTGGAGCGCGACGCGAACGGTGTGCTCGAATACAAGAGCCCGCTGTGGAAGTTCTTCACGCCTGAAGAGCAGCAGGCGCTCATCGCCAAGCTCAAGGTCGAAGAAAACGACATCGTCTTCTTCTATTCCGGCACCTGGCAGGAAGCCTGCGACATCCTCGGCCGCGTGCGCGTCGAGATCGCCAACATGACTGAACTCACGAAGGGAAGCACCGCCTTCAACTTCCTCTGGGTCGTCGATTTCCCGCTCCTGGCCCACGATGCTGAAACGCAGAGCTGGGTGGCCGTGCATCATCCCTTCACCCGGCCGAAAACCGAGGACGTGCCGCTGCTTGATGCCGGTGAATACGGCAAGGTGCGCGCTGAAGCCTACGACGTGGTCCTCAACGGCTACGAACTTGGCGGCGGCTCCATCCGAATCCACGAGAAGGATTTGCAAGCCAAGATGTTCAGCGTCCTCGGCGTGAACGAAGAAGAACAAGCCCACAAATTCGGCCACCTCCTCGACGCCTTCCGCTTCGGTGCTCCTCCGCACGGCGGTCTCGCGCTCGGTCTCGACCGCGTCGCCATGCTCGTCAGCGGTGAAGACAGCATCCGCGAAGTCATCGCCTTCCCGAAGAACAACAAGGGAGCCGATTTGATGACCGACAGCCCGACGACCATCGACTTCAAGACGCTCCGCGAGATTTACATCCAGAGCACCTTCAAGGAAAAGAAGCCGGAACCCATCGCTGCCGAGAGGCCTCACACAGACCACAAAATTGGTGCGCCCAAAGGCGAACTCCCCTGATCCTGCCAGACACAAGTGCCACGCCTGCCGCGGTTGCAGCGCAACTGGGCTACTTTCTCAGCGCCGCCATCAGCGCATCAAGCTCCTCGCGCACGTTGCCTGAATCGCTCACGGTTTGAGCGATCTCAGCCTTCACGGCATCGCGGAAGCGTTTGCGCAGGCGGTGGATGGCGACCTTGATCGCATCTTCGCTGAGTCCGAGTTTCCCTGCCGCTTCGCTTTGCGGAGTCGCATCACCATCCGCCGTCAGCCACGGCTTCAGCGTGTCAAAATGGTGTCCTTTGCCACTGTCGCGCAACTCTGCCTCCAATGTGGCCAGCGCACGCGCCAGCACTGTGAGCGCCCACTGACGATCAAAGGTCGCATCGGGAGCTTCCACACTCGCATCCGCGATTTGCAGGCCCGCGCCGGTGCTGGAGTCTTCATTCTCGATCACCGCATGAATCTGACCACCGCCGCGCTTCGCCGCGTGATCGTGATCTCGTTGATCAGCCGCAAATCGCTTCAACGCGGACAGCAGGTAGCTGCGAAAACGGCCACGCAACGGATCAGCACCATTGATGGCATCCCCTTGCAGCAGACGGGCAAAGAAATCATGCGCCAGCTCTCGTGCGGCATCCTCATCACGTCCATCACGCCGCAGAAACACCACCACCGGCGCATAGTAGGCCTCGCACAGCTCGCTCAAGGCCGCCTGCGCCTGCGTGTCGCTCCCACGCGAGCGTGAAACGAGCGTCCAGCGGGTGTCGTGGAAGGAGGATGTCATTATTTGGGCGGCGCGGCCGGTGACAGATACGAGAAATACATCTTCCCCACGATCTTATCCCATGGCATGAAGAACTCATCGGGACTGCCGGCGCGTTTCAGCAGGAGTCCTTTGCCCTCGCGTTTCATAACACGGGCGATCCAGGTCTGGCCGATCTCGTGCTCGAAGAGAATGAGATCACCGCTGACGAAGCCGGTGTCGAGATGCGAGGCGAACCAGTGGCTGTTCTTGGCGACGCCGGGCTCGTTGCCCTGTGGCACCTTGTAGGCTCCGGCGATGAAACAGCGGATGAACATGGCGATGACCACTCCCACAACGGCCTGGGCGCTCCATGACACCAGCCGGTTTCGTTGCCGCGCCGGGGCATCGACAGGATGCTGACGCATCCACCAGAGCGTTGCGGCCACGGAGGCCGCGACGGCGACAAGCGTGAGCGTAATGGCCGCCCAAGGATAGGCGTCCTGGTGGCGCGGCAGTTGATAAAAGCCGGCGATGCCCGCAGCAATGACAGCGAGTGACCACCAGAAGAGGTGCTTGCCAAAAACCGCGTTCACGTCATACCAGCGCTCATCGGAGGCGAAGGTGGAGGGCAGGCGCACGCCGTAGAAGGAGTTCATCGGCACGAGGCGCAGCCACAGCGGCAGGCTGAGCACGAGGAAGAGGCAGCCCACGCCACCAATGACGGTGGGAATGATGAAATGCGCAGCATCAGCCATGCCGGAGCTTGTCCAGCGAAGCAGCATCCACCACAGCACGCCGCACAGCAGCGCGAGGGCCGGGAGCAGCCAGAAAATTCGCGCGGATGCCCGCCGGGCAGCAGCTTGATCCTCGCCTTCACCGATTTCCAACTGCCTCCGCGCCCACCAGGGCACAAGCAGCATCGGAAACATCAACGGCAGCCACAAAAAGGAGCCCATGCTGGTCAGCCATGATGCCTCCGACATGAGTTGCAAGGCGCGCGGCATTTCGGCGAGCGACTTGACCACATGCGGTGCGATAACGTCCCCACCCATGCCATGCTGGGCAATGGCGAGGCCGCCAACAGCGTCCCAGCCCATCGCGATCCCACCCATTGCGTTCCACCCGAGCGCAGCGCCACCTGTCGCCAGCGGACCGATGCTCAAACCGCCGACAGCCAGCAGCAGCGCCAGCGCGAGACCGCCCCAGGAGAGCAAACCGATGCTCAAACCGCCAATCGCCACGCCACCCACCGCCATGCCGCCGCACGCGAACCAGCCGCGCGCATAACCACCAAAAGCGAACACGCCGATGGCGATCTCACCGAAGGCGAAAATGCCACGCGCCACGCGCTTCTCGCCCGTCGTGGGATCAATGCCCTGCGTGACGTGCAGCAGCGGCCTGCCGAAGATCGTGCGTTTGGATTTGTACTCGAAGCTCTGAAAGCGTTTCGCCAACGTCCGCTGCGTCGAAGCGGGCATGGCGCTGAGATTTTCGAGCTGCGTCTTGAATTCGTCCGCGCTTTGCTGACGGCGGCCACGCTCTTTCTCCAATGCTCGAAACACGATCTCGTCGATGTTTCCGCCGACCGCCGATTTTTCCGAAGGCGCGGCAAAGCGGCCCAGCGGCAGCTCGCCGGTGAGCATTTCGTAAAACACGACGCCCAAGCTGTAGATGTCGGCACGATGATCGACGCTTGAGGGCTGCTCGATCTGCTCCGGGGCCATGTAAGGCGCGGTACCGAGCCGCGCGCCACTTTGCGTGAGCAGCATGGCATCACCAGCATCCTCACTGATGATCTTCGCGATGCCGAAGTCGGCGATCTTCACGCGGCCCTTGGAATCAAGCAGGATGTTCTCCGGTTTGATGTCGCGATGCAAAACGCCCTGCGAGTGGGCGAACTGCAACGCGTCGCAAATGGCGGGAATGATGTTGAGCGCCTGCTCTGGTGTAAAACGGCCCGCGCGCATGGCCTGGCGCAGGTTCACGCCATCGACGTATTCCATGATGAGGAAGCAGAAGCCGCCGCTCTCGCCAAAATCATGCACAGCGACGATGTTAGGATGGCTGAGCCGAGCGAGCACGCGGCCCTCGCGCGTGAAGCGCTCCGCAAAGCCGGACGTGGCAGCGAGCGACTTCGGCAGCACCTTCAGCGCGACGACGCGGTCGAGTTTCGGCTGCCGGGCGCGAAACACCGCGCTCATGCCGCCGTGACCGATAAGGTCGAGAACTTCGAGATCAGGGAACGCGGCAGCGATTTCTTCGAGCGAAGGGAGGTCACGCGCCGTGAGCGGAATGGTGTCCGCGCCGCCGTCCGTGGGCATCGCGGCGGCGGCCATAAGGTCGGCGGGATCAAGGCCGTGAAACGGGTCGGGTGATGGGGATGAAGTGTCCATGATACCGGCTCCGTGGGGAAAGCGGCGGCAGAGGTTACAGGAAAAGTAGCCCTGTTGCGCCGCAACAGGAGTTTTTTGATCCAGTTGCGGCGCAACTGGGCTACTTTCATGCGGAATCCCTTCTTGCGAACGCCCGGCACTGCCGCCACACTCGCGGCCCACCTTCCCAACCCAACGCCATGCGCTTCCCCGCGCTTTTCACCCTATCACTGTTTCTCATGTCGATTGCCAGTTCATCGCATGCCTCCGTCGAGTCCGTGACTTGGGGAAAAACGGCCGCAGGCGAGGAGGTGAAGCTGTTCACGCTGCGCAATGCGCACGGCATGGAGGCGAAGATCACCAACTGGGGTGGCTACATCGTCTCGCTGAAGGTGGCGGACAACCAAGGCAAGTTCGCCGATGTGGTGCTCGGGTTTGACTCGCTGGACGGTTACCTCGCCAAGAATCCCTTCTTCGGCTGCATCACCGGACGCTACGCGAACCGCATCGGCGGCGCGTCCTTCAAGATCGACGGCGTCGAACACAAGGTGACGCCAAACTCCGGCAAGAATCACATTCACGGCGGCAAACTCGGCTTTGATAAGAAACTCTGGAACGCGAAGGAGATCGCCGATGGCGTGGAACTCAGCTACACCAGCGCAGACGGGGAAGAAGGCTTTCCCGGCACGCTGAAATGCGCCGTGACTTACACGCTCACGAAAGACAACGGTCTGCAAATCGACTACCAGGCCACCACGGACAAGCCAACCGTCCTGAACCTGACCAATCACGCCTACTTCAACCTCGCCGGAGAAGGCAACGGAGACATTCTCGGCCATGAGTTGACGATCCCGACGGATCAAGTCACCGCCACAGATGACGATCTGATCACCACCGGCGAAATCGTGAGCATCAAAGGCACACCGCTGGATTTCACCACGCCGCACACGATTGGCGAGCGTATCGGCGCGGACTTCAAACCACTCATTCAGGGCATCGGCTACGATCACAACTACGTCCTCTCCGGCAGCGGCATGAAACTGTCCGCCATCGTGAAGGAACTCAAAAGCGGTCGTGTGATGACCGTGCGTACCACCGAGCCCGGTGTGCAGCTTTACACCGGCAATCATCTCAAAGATGTGAACGGCAAGGGCGGTCATGTTTACAAAGCCCGCCATGGTTTCTGCCTCGAAACCCAGCACTATCCCGACAGCCCGAACAAACCGGAATTTCCCAGCGTGATCCTGCGTCCGGGCGAAACCTTCCAAAGCACCACGATTTACCAGTTTTCCGCCGAGTGAGCGCCACCACCACCGTCCTGACCGATCGAATCCCCCTGTTTGAAACCGAGCCGCCTGCCTTTGTGCAGGAGCAGGATTTTGCCGCAAGGCAATATCGTGGCCGCCGTGACAACCAGGAGGACTACTATGCCTTTGCCGATGCCGCCGAACCGGAGGAGCGCAGTCTCGAACGCCTGCTGCTCGTCGTCGGAGATGGTCTCGGAGCTCATGCTGGCGGCAGCGTGGCCAGTTACATCGGCGTGAATGCCTTCGTGCGCGCCTATCACGAACAGGACGGACCGCACTCGTGGAAACTCAAGCATGCGATCGAGACCGCGAATGAAACGCTGGGCTACATCACCAGCCGCATGCCCAGCGTGGCTCCGCCCATGGGCACCACCATGATCGGGGTTTTGATCACTCCGCAGACCATGGAATGGATCAGCGTGGGCGATTCGCCGCTGTTCTTGTTCCGCGAGGGCGAACTGCTGCGCATCAACGCCGACCACAGCCTTTCACCCCTCATCGACGCCCGTGCCGCGCGAGGCGAGATCACAGTGGAAGAAGCCGAGAATCATCCCGACCGCCATACGCTGCAGGCGGCGCTGCTCGGACTCCCGCTTCTGATGATTGACACCCCCTCCGAGCCGATGCCTTTGAAAAAAGGTGACATCGTCATCGCGGCCAGCGATGGCATTTTCACGCTCACCCACAAGGCGCTCGAAGAACTGCTCAGCTTCGGCAAGCACACGACGGCGGACAAAATCGCCGATGCCATCATCTTCGCCATTCGCCGCATCAATAATGATCGTCAGGACAACACGACGGTCGGAGTGGTGAAGATTTCCTGAGTTGCACCGCATTCAGCGCATGATCGGCCCGTCATCTGGCTCGCTCATGTCAGCCTCCAGTGCTTTTCTCGACCCGAAGCGCAGCAGCCAGATGCCGCCGACAAGGGACACGACGCACGAGATACCGTAGAATCGCAGCAGGCTTTCCTTCTCCTGAATTTCCGTGGATTGGACGGCCATGTAGCAAATCCAGCCGCAAACCATCGAGTAACCGACCAACGCGATTCCGACGAGAACGACCACACATCCAATGGGTGTGGCCTTGGTCGGAACACCGAAAAGGTTAGAGACCCAGTTCATGTTTCACGAGGCTAACGCCCACGCACATGTTCGCGAGCTTCTTCTTCGCCGCCCAGCGTGCGGTTTGGGAGAGGCCGCAATCGGGAGCGAAGACAAGTTTGTCGGCGGGGGCGTGTTTCAGGCATGCACGCACGGCATCGGCGATCTGCTCGGGCGTTTCGATGTGGTAGCTCTTCACGTCGATGATGCCGACGGCGACATCGTAGCGCTCGGACATGGGTTTGATGACATCGAGCTCGGCGTATTCGCGATTCGCCATCTCGACGTGGACTTCATCGCAGTGCAGATCGAGGAAGGCGGGGAAGAGCGGGGCGTATTTGCGCCAGCCGACGGGATGGCCTTTGAAATTGCCAAAGCAGAGGTGCGTGCAAATACGGGCCTTGCCGTAACCACTGGCGACAGTGCGATTGAAGATGTCCACGAAGCGTTTCGTGTCTTCACGATAGCCGTAGCAGCTCATGCTGGGCTCATCGACGCAGATTTCCTCCGCACCTGCGGCAACGAGATCGGCGATTTCTTTGTTCACGATGGGCAGTAGCGCTTCTGTGATCGCATAACGATCTTTGTACTGCGCATTCGGTGCTAAGCGGCCGCTGAGCGTGTAAGGGCCAGGAACGGAGACTTTCAGTTTTTTGCCCGTGTGGGCTGCGAGACGCTTCAAACGCTGAAATTCCTCCACCGCACCGAGTCCGCGCGGGGCGCGGAGTTCGCCGACGATCTCGTGTTTGCCACGCTGGTCGTGCGCAGGCGGTCCAAAGCGCCGCGGGCTGGCTGGTTCGAGCGCGATGCCCTCAATGAAGCCGTAGAAGCTCAAGTTGAAGTCGAAACGCGTCTGCTCGCCATCCGTGATGACATCGAGTCCGGCGGCGATTTGATCCTGAATGGCCACCTGCGCCGCATCGTCCTGCATCTCGGCGATGTCGGCCGTTCCGAAGCTGCTCAAATGCTGCGCGGAGAATTCCAGCCAGCCCGGAAACGGATAGCTGCCGATGACAGAGGTGCGAAGCGGTTGGGATTTCATGGTGTGGGCATGAAACGCGATGCGAGGCCGCGATGCCATGAGTGAGCCGCAAAGGACAACCGATGCGGCAGGAAGGTGCAATGCAGGTGGTCAGCTAGTCTTTGGAAACCGACGAAGGAGACGGCGCAGAATGACAAGCAGTGGAAAAACCAAAACGCCGATGAATCCTTCGACCAGCAACAGGCCAGGCGCGGCGTTCATCCATTTAGCCCACCACCACTTGTCCCATCCGCCAACTGGAGTGGAATGCTCGTACGTCATGGCTCTGCTGGAAATGCCGTCTTCAACAAGCTCAGTGGCGAACCACGCCAAAAACAGCAGGATCACGATCAGCACCAGCAATACAACAAGCTGGAGAAGCCAGACCAGGATCTGCAAAGCTAATTTCATATATCCGCTTCAAGCGCCTAGCTTCGCGTAATACTTCGCAATTCGCCGTGCGTGCTCGTCATACGCGGCTTCAAACAACTCCGTGGCTTTTTGTGCGCCGACGACGGCTCCCGCAGTAAGCACCTTCGGCGGCTGGCCGGCTTTCGTGAGACGATCAGCGACTTCGGCTTTGATGGTGTTCACGAGCAAGCAACCGCCAACAGTACTGCCGGGGGCGACGGGTGTTTCGAGGCCTTCGATCTTCACCATGGCATCGCCAACGGGTGCGCCGGTATCGAGGACGATGTCGGAGAAGTCCTGGAGCTTCTTGCCGTCGCGGTGGCGGCTGGTGCTGGCTTCGCTGTGGGTGGTGCTGATGATGGCGGCGACCTTGACGCCGCGCTTTTGAAACTCCTCGGCCATCTCGACGGGGACGACGTTGCAGCCGCCGCTGGAGATGACGAGGGCGCTGTCGCCGGGCATGAGATCGAAGTTGCGTAGGATGCGGCTCGCGAAGCCGCTGACGTTTTCGAGGAACATGGCCTGCCGCTGGCCGTTCGCGCCGACGACGAGGTTGTGGAAGGTCAGCGAGAGCTCGACGATGGGATTGAAGCCCGGAAAGGAACCGTATCGCGGCCACATCTCCTCGACGAGGATGCGACTGTGCCCGGAGCCGAAGACGTGGACCATTTGACCGGCGAGGATGGTCTTCGCGAAGAGGTCAGCGGTTTGCTGGATGAGCGGGAGTTGGTCGCGGACGCGGTTGAGGAGGCCTTGGCTGGCTTCGAGGTATTGGAGTGCTGGAGTCATGGAGTCGTGAGTTTTGGAACCACTGATGTGAGGCTGATATGGGATTCTGAGATTAGCGTCAAAATCAGCGTCATATTAGCGGTTAAGAAGATTGAAGACGGAACCGAGGCATCCTGCACTGTCTCCGAGCATCGCAGGAACGATCCGGGCTTGATTCCCACCTGGCCTCCATTCGAAGTCGTCGAGGAAGGTTGTGAGTGGATCGAACAAACGAACGCCAGCACCGGTGGCGATGCCGCCGCCGAGGATGATGAGTTCGGGATCGAGGACGTTGATCAAAGACGCGATGGCGGCGGCGAGATGGCGGACGGAGGTGAGCCAGACTTTTTGAGCGTGCGCATCGCCAGCGGCAAAAGCATCGAGCAACGCGTGCGTGGTGGCGTAACGACCTTCGCCGCGTTGGGCGATGGTTTGGTTGCCAATCGCATCTTCGAGGCTGCCGGGCGTGTTGAATTCATCGCGCGGCGCATTCGAGTCGATGCTGAGATGGCCGAGATGACCGGCGCGGCCGATTTTACCGGTGAGAAGGCGTCCGCCCGTGTAGATGGCCCCACCGACGCCGGTGCCGAGGGTGAGCATGAAGACATCGCGACAGTTCTTCGCGGCTCCGGCCCAAACTTCGCCGAGCAGGGCGGCGTGGGCGTCATTGAGCACGCGGCAGTCGCGTTCGAGGAAGGCGGACCAGTCAAATTTTTCGAGGCCGTGCATGCGTCCGGGCATCCAGTCGATGCACTGGCCGTTCGGATTTGCCAAACCGGGTGCGGAGAGACCGACAGCGAGTTTTTGGCCTGCTTGCGCTTCGAACTCATGCACGATCTCGCGCACGGTGAGCGCGAAGCGCGGGGTGTTGTTTTCGAATTCGCCATCGCGAGTCGGTTTCGAGAGCGTGGCGATGGTTTTCGCGGACTGGGTGTCCACGAGCGCGGCTTTGATGTTCGTGCCGCCGAGGTCGATGCCGATGGAGAAAGGCATGAGTGATTGGTTATGAGTTACGAGTTATGAGTGAGGGGTTGGGCTTGGAACAACTCATAACCCTTAACTCCTCACTGGATTGATCTGCCCCTCACTCACCGTCCACCCGCCATCCACGGCGAGGACCTGGCCGGTGATGAATTTGGAATCGGGGGAAAGCAGCATGAGAGCGGCGGCATCGCAGTCTTCGGGATGGCCAATGCGGCCGCCGTCGAGGGGTTGCTTGGTTTTGATGAAGGTCATGATGTCGTCGTTGGTGGCGGCTCGTTTGGACATGGGTGTCTCAACGAGGGCGGGAGCGATGACGTTCACGCGGATGTTTTGCGGCGCGTAGTAGGCGGCGATGGATTTGCTGAAGCCGATGATGCCCGCTTTCGCGGCGGCGTAGGCGTGGGAGGCGAAAAACTTGGGCGAGGGCGAGTAACCGAGCACGCTGGCCATGTTCAAGATGACGCCGCCGGTGCCTTGCTGGATGAATTTCCGCACGGCGGCGCGATTCGAGAGCACGACGGACTTCAAATTGAGGTCGAGCGTGTAGTCGAGGCCGTCATCGGTGAGCTCGTGGAGAGGTCCGTCGCCTTTCGAGCGTCCGCTGCCGCCAGCGACGTGGTAGAGGGCGTCGAGTCGATCAAACATCGCCACGGCACGCTCGGCGGCCTCCGGCGTGGCGGCATCGGCGGCGAAGCCTCGGGCGTTTGAACCCAATGCAGCTAAAGCAGCATCCACATTGGACTGCGTGCGGCTGGTGACGACGACGTTTGCTCCGGCAGCGACGAGTTTTTTCGCGGCGGAGAGGCCGAGGCCCGTCGTGCCGCCCATGATGACGATGTTTTGGCCGGAAAGGGAATGCATGGGCGGAATGTCGAATGACGATTGAAGAATGTCGAATGAGGAGACGTTGATGCTGGCCTCATGAACACCCGCCGCGCCTTCGTCCGCAACCTCTCCGCTTTGGCTTTTACCGCTCCGTTGTTGGCGGAAACGCCGAAACCGAAGAACAAGATCTGCTTCTTCACGAAGCATCTCATCGGCTTGGGCTATGACGACATCGCCAGTCTGGGCGCCGAAATGGGGGTGGATGGCATCGAGGCACCGATTCGTCCGAAGTCAGGCCACATCACGCCGGAGCAGGTGGTGGATGAGCTGCCGAAGTTCGTCGAGGCGCTCAAAAAGCAGAATCTCGAGATGATGATCATGACCTCCGGCATCAACGAGGTGAGCGCGGAGCAGCGCACGGAGGAGGTGCTGCGCACGGCGGCGAAGCTGGGCGTGAAGCGCTTCCGCATGAACTACTTCAAGTATGACCTGAAGCAGCCAATCTGGGAGCAGCTCCAAGCCGTGCGGCCGAAGATCAAGGATCTCGTGGCCCTGTGCAAAGAAATCGGCATCCAGCCGATGTTTCAGAATCACAGCGGGCAGGATTACTTCGGCGCGGCGGTGTGGGACATCTTCTCGATCATGCGCGAGTATCCGGCGGAGCAGTTCAGCTTCGCCTTCGACATCCTGCACGCCACCTGCGAGGGCGGAAAATCCTGGCCGCTGGAATTCAACCTCGTCAAAGACCACATCGGCGCGGCTTACTTCAAGGATTTCAAATGGGACGGCCGCAAGCTCGTCACCGTGCCGCTCGGCGAAGGCCAGGTGGACCCGAAATACGGCGAAATGCTCATGAAGACCGGCTACAGCGGCCCGATCTCCCTCCACGTCGAGTATCTCGAAGGCAATCCGAAGGATGCGGCGGTGCTGAAGGGCTTCCGCGAAGCGCATCTGCGGGATATGAAGACGCTCAAGGGGTGGCTGGGAGTGTAATTTAACCTGTGGGCTTGAACACGCCGTTGTCGTAGAACGTCCCGGATCAGGCGACGTATAAGCCGTTGCCATTCCCACCCAGTGCCGACAAGCTGCGGTCCTCGCTCTGCAACCAGAGGTCCAACAGCAGCAATGTGACCATCGTTTCCTGAGACCAGCCTTGAGCGGCAAACCACGTCAGTTCCTGCCCATCTTCGATCCGCATCGAGGCAAACACCAGCCCGGCACCCAAGTCCTGAATGTCTTTCCGTGCGCTGCCCTCAATCAAGACCCTGGTCACCTCGGCCATCGCATTGCAAAGACAGTCACCCCGAGAGGACCCCACCCAAGATGGCTTGCGTCAACCGTTCTGCAACCCAATCGCAGCACAGAGATCGACGCCCCGCATACGCGCCTTTGTCATAGCAGGTCATCCATGAATCACTGCGACAAACAAACGGACGCGTCATGCCTTGCTCCGTACGGCCCAGAATTTCGGTGATGGTCAGAACTCGTCTCATGGAGTCTAAACAAGAATGTCATTCACATCAGAAGCGGGATCATGCCGCTGCAAGGTCAGGCTGGCCGCCTGTAGCATGTGCCGGAGCAGTGGCGAAGACGAAGCGGTGGATGCCGGGGAGGTCGGGGGCGGAGGTGGCGTTGCGGTAGCCGAGTTCCGTGCAGCGGGTGACAACGGATGCGCCTTGATCGTGGCCGACTTCGAGAGCGATGAGGGCGTTTGAATTGAGATGCGGCAAGGCGTCGGTGAGGAAGCGTTCGACGATGCGGAGGCCGTCGGGGCCACCGTCGAGGGCGAGGATGGGATCGCGTTTTACTTCGGGGCTGAGGCTTTGGATTTCGGCGGTGGGGATGTAGGGGAGGTTGGCGGCGATGAGATCGAAGGTGCAGGTGATTTTTTCGAAGAGGTCACTGCGCAGGAGTTTGATGTTGGCGCTGAGGCGCGAGGCGTTGAGGCGGGCGAGGTCGAGGGCGTCTTCGCTGATGTCGGCAAGGATGATTTCACTCAAGGGCCAGGCTTTTGCGAGGCTGAGGCCGATGCAGCCGGAGCCGGTGGCCATGTCGAGCACTCGCGACGGTGGTGTAGCGAACTTTTTGAAGATGAGTTCAACGAGGGTTTCGGTTTCAGGACGCGGGATGAGGGCGCGGTGGTCGCTGACGAATTCGTGACCGCAGAATTCGACGGTGCCGAGGAGGTGCTGAAGCGGCTCCCCTTCCCCGCGACGACGGAGGAGGTCGCGCAGGGTGGTCAAATTGGACTCGGGAACGGTTTCAGCGAAGCGGAGGTAGAGATCGAGCCGACGGCAGCGGAGGACGTGGGCGAGGAGGTGCTCCATGTTGAGCCGGGCTTCCTCGATCTTGCGCTTCTCCAGGTAGGCGGTGCCGGACTGGATGATTTCGAGAAGCTGTTTCATGAAGGACGGTAGAGTTTAGCCACTGATCTTCACTAATGGGACACTGATGTTTGAATCAAGCCGGATTCGGTGATGATTTGATGGACGCGTTGGTCGTGGGGTTCGACGGGGATGGAATCGACGATCTGGAGGTCGAAGGCGATGGCGATGCGTTGAGCACGGCAGGCGGGATTCGCAAGAAGGCGGTCGTAGTAGCCGCCGCCGCGGCCGAGACGTGCGCCGTCGCGGGTGAAGGCGAGGCCGGGGACGAGGATGAGATCGAGCGCGGCGATTTCGACTGGCAAACAATGCGGCTTTGGCTCCCAGACGTTCATGGGGCCGCGTTGGAGATCATCGAACGAGCGAATCTCGTGAGGTTGCAACTCAGAGATTTCGATTTGGAAGAAGCATGGGCGAAGTCCTTGAGTCCAAAGGACCGGAAGGAGGTGCGGGAGCAGGTCGGGCTCGTTTTTGAGGCCGCCGAAGAGGGCGATGACCTGGGGTGGTGCGGATTCGGCATGCTGACGCATGCCACTACGAAGGATGTGCTGGGCGATTTGGGCGCTGGCTTGCTGACGCGTGGATTCGTCGATGGCACGGAGACGCTCGCGCATGTGCTGGCGGAGCGTGGGTTTGTCTTGCATGCGTTGTTCGAACGAGTTGGAAAACTCGTTTTACAGCAACTCGGGCTTCTGGAGAAGCTCGGCGACGCGTTTGAGGAGACGGCCGGCTCCGCCGCCGTCGAGGACTCGGTGGTCGAAGCTGAGGGTGAGCTCGGCTTCGGTGACTGGGATGAATTGCTTCACTTCTTCACTCCAGTGCGGGACTTTGCTACCAGCGCCGAGGCCGAGAACGAGGTTTTGCTCGGGCAACGGAATGGGCGTGGCCCAGACGATGCCGAAGGTGCCGAAGTTGGTGACGGTGGCGATACCGGGACGATTGACGTCGTTGGGAAGGCGGCGTGCGCGGGCCTGCTCGACGAGTTTGTTGTAAGTGGGCACCAGTTTGACGAGCGGGGTCTTTTCGACTTCGCGCAGGGTGGGAACCATGACGCCGTCATCGACTTCGACGGCGAAGCCGATGTCGATGGCGAGGGGATGGACGATGCGGTTGCCGACGAGGCGGCCAGCGAAGGCGGTGTTTTCAGCGAGGGCCAAAGCGAGCGCACGAATGACGTAGAGCGCGGGGCCGGGCTTGGGATCGGTTTTTTTGCGATGCGCGAGCATGGCATCAAGCATGATGGGACTGCCGACGGTGGCGAGAGGACGCGTCCAACTGCGGCGCATGGAATCGGCCACAGCGATGCGCATGGGCGAGGCGGGCGTCATTCGATGCTGTTCAAGAGCACGGAGGAAGGCTTCGAAGTCTTCGACGGTGACACGTCCGCCAGCGCCAGTCCCGGGAACACCGGCGAGGTCGGCGGCGTTGAGGCCGAGCTCAAGCATGCGTGCGCGCATGCGCGGTGAGATGTAACTGGCACCAGTGGCACCGGCGGGCACTGGCAGGCCGCCAACGACGGGTTCGACGGTGGGCTGACGCGTGGAGATGACGTCGGTATCGCTGATCTGGAAGTGGAGATTCTCGACGACGTCGGTGGAACCTCGAGCATGAGGTGCTTCGGAGGAGGGTTTGGTTTCTTCCCCCATGCCGAGCGACTGGGCGTCTTCTTCGGTGATTTCGAGCGCGGCAAGCGTGGCGCCAACGGCGTAGCTGGTCTGCGTGGTGGCGACGATCTGCCCGATCTTTCCTGCGCAGGGTGAGCTGACGGCCATGGTGGCCTTGTTGGTCTCCACCTCAAAGAGATCGCTGCCTGCCTCGACCATGAGTCCTGGCTCGATCAGGATGCGAATGATGGTGGCTTCGGCGATGGATTCGCCGAGCTGGGGCATCAGGATGGGGATGGTGGGCATCTCGAGAATGTTGAATGACGAATGACGGAATGACGAATGCCAAATTAATACCAGAGCAGACGGCGGAGCGCGCCGGCGATGGTGGAGGTGGTGGGGCGGTGCGACTTCCAGAGGTTCGGATGATACGGAATCGGCGTGTCCTTGGAGTTCAGGCGCATGGGCGGCGCGTCGAGAAGATGGAAGCCTTCGGTGGTGACGCGGGCGATGATTTCAGCGGTGACTCCACCCCAAGGGAAGGCTTCGCCAAGGGCGAGCAGACGACCCGTGCGGGCGACGGAGGCGAGGATGGTGTCGGTGTCCATCGGCTTCACGGAACGGAGATCGACGACCTCGATGGAATAGCCATCAAGCTGGAGTTCCTCGGCGGCGCGCAGGGCCTCATGCACCATGGCGCTGTAGGTGACGATGGTGGCGTGTCGTCCGGGGCGTGCGATGCGCGCTTTGCCGATGGGCAGGCCGCGTTCGCCGATCTGGTCAGCCTTGAGATGGTAATAGAGGAACTTGTGCTCGCAGTAGATGACTGGGTCGTCGAGCTGGACGCTATCGAGCAGCATCCAGTAGGCGTCCTCGACAGTGGCAGGCGTGACAATGACCAGGCCAGGATAGTGCGCGTAGATGGCCTCCATCGACTGGCTGTGAAACGGACCGCTGCCTGCGGTGCCGCCCGACGGCATGCGGATGGTGATAGGACAAGGCACATTGGTGCGCCAGTAGAGCGTGGCGGCCTGGTTGACGATCTGATTGAAGCCGACGGAGGAGAAATCGGCGAACTGCATCTCTATAATAGGGCGTGCGCCTTCCACAGCAGCGCCGACAGCCATGCCGACCATGGCGTCTTCGCTGATCGGCGCGTCGAAAACGCGGTTGGGAAACTCTTTGCTCAGGCTCTTGGTGGCCTTGAACGCACCGCCGAAGGTGGCGATGTCCTGGCCGTACAGAAAAACGGAGGGGTCTTTGCGCAGCGCCTCATACTGCGCCTCACGAATGGCTTCGAGGTAAGTGATGCTCATGCCTCGTGCTGGCCCTCCACGAGATCGGCGCAGGAAAGCGCCTGCCAGTTTTCTTTGAAGGGATCAGGGGCGGGTTCCTTGGACACTTTGGAGATGGTTTGATCGACGTTGCGGCGCACTTCTTCGTTCAGGTCACGCAGGTCCGCGGAGTTCATCCAGCCATGGTCGAGGGCGAATTTTTCCGCCACCGCGAGGCAATCGCGTGCCGAGGGACCCTGGCGCGTTTTATCGGGAATGTAAGAAGCGTCATCATGTTCGCCGTGGCCCGCAAGACGCAGCAGCGTGCCAACGATCATCTGCGGGCCGCCACCGCTACGCGCACGAGCGACAGCAGCCCGAAAGGCTTTGAGGCAGGAAGCAAGGTCCGTGGCATCCACGCTGGCACCTTCGATGCCGTAGCCTGCGGCGCGATCCACGAGATTCTCGCAGGCGTACTGGCGCGTGTTGGGCGTGGAGTAAGCGTATTGATTGTTCGCGATGCTGACGATGATGGGCAGCTTTTCCACCGCAGCCATGTTCAGGCCTTCATGAAAAGCACCCGTGGAAGTGCCACCGTCACCGATGCTGGTGGCACCAATACTGTCCCCCAGAGTTCCAGCCTGCCGACGTGCGAACAACCCACCGGCCACGACTGACAGCAGGCTGCCGAGGTGGCTGATCATCGCCAGCAGGCCTTCTTTAGGACGACCACGATGGATATTGCCGTCACGTCCGCGCATCGGACCGGTGATGGTGCCCAGATAGGTCCGCACACAGTCGAGGATCGGCTCCCCATAGGCAATCCTGCCCGCCTGGTCACGAATCAACGGGCCGTAAATGTCCGAACCCTTGCGGAGCTGCACCCCGAGCGCGGCACTGAACGCCTCCTGGCCTTTGCCGATATAAACCCCGCCGACGATGCGCCCGCCAGCGCGATAGAGCGATCCGAGCTTATCCTCCAGCACTCTGGCCAGCAGCATGTGCTGGTAAGTGAGGAGGAATTGGTCGCGAAAATCGACCGTCAGGTCGGTTTCGGCGCAGTTGATCGATGGAGCAAGTGCCACGAGGCATATTTGGTATCAAGGGCAGCAGATTCGTCAACACCGTCACCAAAAGGAATCCTTCGGAAAAGCAGGATTTGCTATGGGGTGGCACCCCTTCCGCTTCTTGGAGAGTTGAAATTTTTTAGGATTGAAGGTGACAAAATGTGAGCATGTGAATAATTTGTTTGAAATTTTCATAACAGGGTGCAAATTTGATAAAGAAAGCTGAAATTTTTAGAAATCCATGGAATCGCTTCTCGCCACAGCCGCTGCCGACCCTGTGTTCTCAGGCTTCCAAGTTCAAAGCTATGGAAGTCTGTTGCTGCCCGATCACCCGATCCGCTTTGGATTCCAAGTGGACATCGTCCCTGACAACTGCCCTTCGAGCATTCTCTTTGGCCTCGTCAGCCGAGACCCAGTCAACGGCGGCCATGCCAAGACCACCGGGTTCGCCGTGCGGGTGGATTTGGAGATGCGTGAAATCTGGGATGTCTTGAACGGCAGCGGACTAGTCGGCTGGGTGGAGCACCCCAATGGACTCGCAGGCTTCACCGATGAAGAACCCCTGCTGCTGGGATGGGAAATCGAATGCCACGGTCAGGCCTTGATCCCCAAGCTGGTAGTGGCCGATCAACAGTGGCTTTACCCGGCCATCCAGCGCCCGCATCCCATGATCATGGAGACCGTGATCGGCTGGCAAGGAGAATGGGACCGCGATCCACGGGGCACCTTCCTGCACCCGGCACTCTGGCGCGAACAACTGCCCGTCTTGAACGCCCAAGAGCCAGAGGCCATCGCCGCCTGATCAAGCTCCGGCTTGAATCCCGCCGTTTTTCCCGTTACCGGCAGGGAGCATGAAATCGCCTGAAAGTCGCATCCTCATCACCGGCGGAGCCGGATTCATCGGCAGCGCCCTCGTCTGGGAGTTAAACCGCCGTGGCTGCGAGAATATCGTCGTCTGCGACCGCCTGAGCACCGACGAGAAGTGGAAAAACCTCGTCCCGCTCAAATTCGCCGACTACATCGACGGTAACGACCTGCTCCAGGCCGTGCAGCACGCGCCTGCCAAGCTCGGCCGCTTTGACCATGTGCTCCACCTCGGTGCCTGCTCCGCCACCACCGAGCGCGACGCGGATTACCTGATGCGGAACAACTACGAGTTCACCAAGCAGCTCTGCCAGTGGTCGCTCGCGAACCAGACCCGCTTCGTTTATGCCTCCTCCGCCGCGACTTATGGCGACGGTGCCCACGGCATGGATGATCAGATGCCCGACATCCACGCCCTGCGTCCGCTGAACATGTACGGCTACTCGAAACACCTCTTCGACCTCCACGCCAAACGCGAAGGCTGGCTGCCAAAGATCGTCGGCCTCAAGTACTTCAACGTCTATGGCCCCAATGAGGACCACAAGGCCGACATGCGCAGCCTCGTTCACAAAGCCTGCGGCCAGATCCTCGCCACCGGCAAGGTCCAGCTCTTCAAATCCCACCGCCCCGACTACAAAGACGGCGAGCAGATGCGTGATTTCCTGTATGTGAAAGACGCCATCCGCATGACCCTCCACCTCGCCGAAACCCCGAGCGCAGGCGGCCTCTTCAACCTCGGCTCCGGCAAAGCCCACACCTGGATCGAACTCGCCACCGCCATCTTCACCGCCCTCGGCAAGGAGCCGAACATTGAGTTCATCGACATGCCGGAGCACCTGCAATCGAAATATCAATACTACACCTGCGCCGACATCGCCAAACTCCGCGCCTCCGGTTTCAGCCAGGAAATCACCCCGCTCACCGAAGCGGTGCGTGACTATGTCCAGGGTTATCTGGTGCCTGACAAGCGGCTTGGCGATGAGCCTGTGGCCTAATGCCCCAGGTTCAGCACCAATCTGAAGCGGCCAACGGTGCCTACACTACTTCCCGCCGTGCTCAAGATTCTATCCTTGCCAAACTCCTGCCTTTTTCGTAGCAAGGCCGGGTAACGCCAGCTTAAGCCTCCCAGCCATGAGTGATCCAGCCACATCGACTCCACGCACCACTGGCGGCAATGCCCGCTGGGAGCCGCCTTCACCTGCCGAGTTGCAGGAGCAGATGCCGGGCTACACGATTGAAAAACTCCTCGGCCGTGGCGGCATGGGCGCGGTTTACAAAGGCGTTCAAAGCAATCTCGACCGCACCGTCGCCATCAAGATTTTACCGCCGGGTGTCGAGCAGGAAGACCCCAGCTTTGCCGAGCGCTTCAAAAACGAGGCGAAGCTGATGGCTCGCTTGAACAACCCAGCGGTGGTCAGTGTACACGACTTTGGTCTCACCACCGGCGGCTTGCTCTACTTCGCCATGGAGTATGTCGATGGCACCGATGTCTCCCAAATGATCCGCAGCCAAGGAAAGCTGCCGCCGGAGCATGCGCTGGCCATCACCGCGCATGTGTGCGATGCGCTCAGCGCCGCGCATGAGCTGGGCATCGTGCATCGCGACATCAAACCGGCCAACGTGCTCATCAACATGAAAGGCCAGGTGAAAGTCGCCGACTTTGGATTGGCGAAGATCGAGGAGCCCGGCACGCACGGCCTCACGAAGACCGGTTACGCCATGGGCACGCCCGACTTCGTCGCGCCCGAGGTGCTCATGCTCGGCTCCCACATTGATGGTCGTGCCGATCTCTATGCCGTTGGTGTGATGCTGTATCAGATGCTCACCGGCGAGGTGCCACGCGGCGCGTTCAAGCCCGCCACCGCCCGCCTGCCCGGTCTCGATCCACGGTTTGATCCCATCATCATGAAGGCGATGCAGAGCGACCGTGAGGAGCGCTATCAAAGCAGCACTGAACTGCGGCGTGACCTGGATGTCATTCTCACGGTGCCCTTGGTGCGGCAGGATGAACCGCCGACCTCCGCCATCCCCGCAGCGCAAGTGGCGCAAACACCCGCCCAACGCAGCGCCGCGCAGAAGCCCCCAGCCAGGAGCGCGGGTGCCCCCGCCCGCCAGCCACCCGCGCATGCGGGTGAAGGCACCCGCGCTCCAGTCCCGCCCAAAAAATCCTCCGCTCCTCTTCTTCTCGGCCTCGGAGCCGCAGCAGCCATCGGCATCGGTGCGTTCGTGATGATGGGTGGCGACGAGAAGGCGCAGCAAAGCCAGCCGACCAAAACGCAAACTGTGACCAGCACGGCAACGCCACCGATCAAAGCTCGCGAGGAACCAAAGGCAGGGGATCCCTCAGGCTCATCGTTGGGCGCATCCAAGCCAACTGCCGTAGCCGCCTCCAAACCGCCTTCTACAACCGTTGTTCAGCAGACCGCAGCGAAAGGCCCACAGCCCGTGCGCCTGCCCGACCCGGCGAAGTGGGTGAAGGCGTTCGAGTCGCCGAAGAGTCTGGAGAGTTTCAAAGGGCAGGCCGAATGGACGCAGTCAGGCATTCACCTCACTGGAACCATAGCGCCAACCAACTCAACGATTCAGGACGCAGCCGTCCGCTTGAAGGTAAAGAAGGGAACTAACATTGGCTTGATGTTGCGAGCCAAGAAGGACAACCAGTGGTCGGCGAATGTCAAAACCAGCCAAGGCACTGCCAATTTCCAAGTCACTCAAGACGGTGCGAAACTGGTGTTGGAACAGTTTGATGTCCCGCCAAGCGTTACCGCACTCGAAGAGATCGATCTCGAGTTTGTCGGCGTTGGCAATATTCTCAGCCTTTCGATAAACGGCGTGCAGGCCCATTCCATGGTTGTGCCTGCCAAGGCAAGCACAGGGATGATTCACATTTTCAGCGCCGATGGCTACGTTCGTGACATCGCCTGGCAATCGCTCGATGGACCAGCTTCCGCACCGGAGAAAACTGCCGCCATCGCCGCAGCCCCAGTTGCGCCACCTCCCGCCTCTTCGACGCCGAGCGCTCCCGCCTCCCCATCTCTCAGTCTCCCTGTCTCCTCTTCTTCCCCTCCTGCCACCACCACCATGGCCGCCGCGCCCGCCAGCGAGCTCGACCAGCGCCTCGCCGCACTCGACGCCAGTTTCCAGGCCGCCGTTGAGCGGGACGCCAACACCGCGTTCAAGTCCAACATGGCCGCGTTAGATAAGCTCTACCTCGGTGCGCTCGACCGCTCCCTCGCCACCGCTTCCAAAGGCGGGAAACTGGAGGAAGCCCTGGCCCTGCGTGAGGAGAAGCAGCGCATCGAGAAAGGCGAGGGTGTGCCCTCCGAGGTGGATGAAAGCACCCAAGCCCCAGGCAAGGTGCCCGACACGCTCAAGACCCTGCGCCAGACCTACCGCAGCACCACCGCCCAGCACGAGGCCACCAAAGCCAAGGCCATGCAGCCGCTCTACGACAAGTACGATCAGGCCCTCGCCGCCGTGCAGACCGAGCTGACCAAGGCCAGCCAGCTCGACGACGCCATGCGCGTGAAGACCGTGCGCGAGCAGATTGCCGCGACGCGGGGCAGCGACGAAGGGAGCGCGGGCACTCCTGCCCGCACCACTTCAACAGGCGGCGCAGCCGCGCCGATGACGGAAGCGGACAAAAGAGCCGAGTCCGCGAGACAGGCGCAGCCAATCCGCGCTCCTCTCATTGTTGGCACTTTCACCAACAGCCTTGGTATGAAGTTCGTTCCGGTGCCAGAGACTGAAATCCTCATGTGCACCCATGAAACACGGCGGCAGGACTACGCGGCGTTTGCGGCAGAAACTCCTAAAGTGGATGCCACATGGAAAAGCCAGGCAAGGGATGGCATTCCCTGCGGGCACGGAGATGATCATCCAGTGGTGGGTGTAAACTGGCACGATGCCCAGGCTTTCTGTCGTTGGCTCAGCAGCAAAGAGGGCAAAACCTTCCGATTGCCCACGGATAGAGAATGGAGCATCGCGGTGGGACTCGGACGCAAAGAGAAATCGGCGCGGGACACGACACCCAAGAGTCTGCACAACCAAGCCCCCGACTTTCCTTGGGATAGTTCTTTCCCCCCCAAAGGCAAAGATCTCGCAGGGAATTATGCGGACACCGCGTGGCACGACAAATTTCCCGACCAAGCATTCATCGACCGTTATACAGATGGATTTCCGACGACTGCACCAGTGATGAGTTTCAAGCCAAACAAACTGGGGCTCTATGACATGGGCGGCAATGTCTCCGAATGGGTTGAAGATTGGTTTGACGCTGAACAGAAAGAGCGGACGGCTCGTGATGGGGCTTTCAATATAGCCGGGCAATCTAGCCTTCGTTCAAGTTCTCGACATCCGCAGCCGCCATATAACCGTGAGGGACATTTCTTTGGTTTCCGCATCGTCTTAGAAACCCGCGCTCCCGCCAGCACAAGCCCGGCACCGACGCCCACACCAACGACCGCCCCACCTTCCGGCTCCACCCTCCTCGCCACCAAGGACAAGCCCTTCACCAACAGCCTTGGCATGAAGTTCGTCCCGGTGCCCGGCACCGACGTACTTTTCTGCATTCACGAGACGCGCAAAAGCGACTATGCAAAGTATGCGGCTGAGACGCCAGGAACGGTCAACAGTTGGGAAAAGACTGGCTTTGGCAATCCGCCCGTAGTGCCTGGGGACGACCACCCTGTGATCATGGTCAGTTGGGAGGATGCAGTGGCTTTCTGTTCTTGGTTAAGCGCCAAGGACGGGCGTAAGTATCGTCTTCCCACAGACAACGAGTGGAGTCACGCCGTGGGCATCGGCAGGAAGGAGAAGAAAGACGAAACTCCGGAGAAACTGAGTGGCGGCGAGCCATATGCGTTTCCCTGGGGAGATGAATTCCCGCCACCACCCAAAGCCGGCAACTATGCCGACACCACCTATGGCGAGGCGAGTCCTGGTGCCGCGCACATGGCCAGTTACAAGGATGGCTATGCATGGACAGCTCCGGTGATGAGTTTTACTCCCAACCGACTGGGCCTTTATGATCTCGGCGGCAATGTGCTGGAGTGGTGTGACGATTGGTTCAACGAAAAGAGGACCGACCGGGTGGTGCGCGGAGGATCATGGTTTGAAGTGCTGCGGCATGGGAACTTGTCTTCCACCAGACGCCATGCAAGGGATGGGGAGACCGCTCCCGGCAACCGTGACAATCGCATTGGCTTCCGCATCGTCCTGGACACCCGCGCTCCCGCCAGCCCGAGCGGTGCCGCCACCAAGCCCGCCACTCCGACGCCCACGCCAACAGCCGCCCCGGCCCCTGCACCGGCCACGGCCGCCAAGAGCGACTTCACCAACAGCCTCGGCATGCAGTTCGTCAAAGTCCCCGGCACCAAGGTGCTCTTCTGCATCCACGAGACGCGGAAGGGCGATTACGCGAAGTATGCGGCGGAGACGCCTGGGGTGGATGAAAAGTGGAAGGAGGTGAAGGCCGGACCGCTCCCTGTGAGCACGGCGGATGATCATCCTGTGATCTACATTAGCTGGGATCAGGCCGTCGCTTTCTGTGCGTGGTTGAGCACCAAAGAGGGGCGAAAGTACCGTCTGCCCACCGATTTGGAATGGAGTCATGCTGTGGGCATCGCACGGGATGAAAACCGAAGGAAGGGCACCACACCGGCGATGCTGATGCAGGGACCCTCGCGTATCTACCCCTGGGGCACGACTGAATGGCCCCCACCCGCAGGTGCCGGAAATTACGGTGACAGCAGCTTACAGGTGCTGGATGCCAACGCCCAGCCGATCGAAGGTTACACAGATGGCTTTGCGGGCACCGCCCCGGTGATGAGTTTCAAACCCAACAAAAACGGCATCCACGACTTGGGCGGAAATGTCTGGGAATGGTGTGAAGACTGGTTTGATGAATCGCAGCAGGGGCGTGTGCTGCGCGGAGGAAGCTACGTTTACAACAACAAGGAGGGCCTGACGTCCCGCTATCGTATTCCAGCCGCGCAGGACAAGATAAATGGTGGCTATGGCTTCCGCATCGTCCTGGAAACCACCGAGTAACCGCTGGCTGCGCTCCACAGCACACATCACCACGCACGCACCTCGGACCCGTCACGTCGCTGACAGCCGTCGGTCGTGCGGATGACACCCTGGCAAGGCCGGCCCGAAGTCTTTCAGTCGGCTCCCTGATCATTCTTGGCGGCGAAAACGGCCAATTTTGCGCGGTTGACTGATTTTCAACCGGTTGCGTGCAGGCCGCCGCTGGAAGCGCGCGCACTTCCGGCAGAACCACGCACGCTACCGGAGGAAACTCGCGTTCTTCCGGCGGAACCACGCGCGCCACCGGAAGAAAATCGCGTTATTCCGGCGGAACCACGCGCGCCACCGGAAGAAAATCGCATACTTCCGGTGGACCTGGGTGCGTCTGTCTCGCTGCTCTCGGCTCGACATCCCTGATTCCGCATGCTAAACACCCCGCCCCATGTCCGCCCCTACCAACCGCATCGACGCCCGTTTTGCCCAGCTTCGCGCCGCGAAGAAAAAGGCCTTCGTGGCCTATGTCTGCGCCGGTGATCCCACGCTTGATGCCACGATCGACATCGTTTTGGGCCTGGAACGCGCCGGAGTCGATGTCGTCGAGCTGGGCGTGCCGTTTTCCGATCCGCTGGCCGATGGCGTGGTCAATCAAATGGCCGCCGACCGTGCGCTGAAGGCCGGAGCGAGCACGCCGGGCGTGCTGGAGATGATCAAAAAGCTCCGCACGAAGTCCCAGGTGCCGCTGGTCCTGTTCACTTACCTCAACCCCGTCTATACCTACGGCTACGAGCGCTTCCACATCGACGCGGCCGCCGCCGGAGCTGATGGCGTGCTCGTTCTGGACCTGCCGCCGGATGAAGCAGCCCAAAACACCGAATTGAAGCCCACGCCGGAGCTGCGGCACATCCAGCTCATCGCCCCGACCTCGCCAGCCGACCGCATCGCCAGCATCGCCAAGAGCGCGGAAGGTTTTGTGTATTATGTGAGCCGCCTCGGCGTCACCGGAGCGCAGGCGGAGATCGCCACCGGCATCGCCGAGCAGGTCGCCATCATCCAAGCCGCCACGAATGTGCCCGTGTGCGTCGGATTCGGTGTCTCCAATCCCGCCCAGGCCGCCGAGATCGCCAGCAAGGCCGATGGCGTCGTGGTGGGCAGCGCCATCGTCAAACTCATCGAGCAAAATGGGGCCAGCCCTGATTGCGCCGCGAAGGTGGAAGCCTTCGTCAAACCGCTCGTCGATGCCGTCCACGCCCTCTGATTTACCTCTATGACACTCTCCTTCACCAAAATGAACGGTGCCGGCAATGACTTCGTCATGCTGGACAATCGCGATCTCAGCCTCGCGCTGACGAAAGACCAGATCGAAAAGCTCTGCGACCGCCATCGCGGCATCGGAGCCGATGGATTGCTCTGCGTGGAACCCGCCACCGACGGCGGCGACTTCAAAATGCGCTACTACAACGCCGATGGCGGCGAGGCCGAGATGTGCGGCAATGGTGCGCGTTGCTTTGGCCGTTTCGTCAACCTCCTACACGACGACAAGCTCAAGCAGATCAAGTTTGAAACGATGGCGGGCATGATCTCCGCCGAATTCGAAGGTGATCAGGTGCGCATCAACATGAGCGCCCCGCACAACCTCAAACTCGCGCAAAACCTGCCGGTCGTGGGCACCGATCTGACCGTCCACAGCGTCAACACTGGCGTTCCGCATGCCGTCGTATTCGTGGAAGATCTCGAAAGCGTGCCCGTGCACGAATGGGGTGCCGGTCTGCGCTATCACGACGCCTTCAAGCCCAAAGGCACCAACGCCAACTTCGTCAAAGTGCTCGCCCCCGACAGCATCTCCATCCGCACCTATGAACGCGGGGTGGAAGGTGAAACCCTCGCCTGCGGCACCGGCATGGTCGCCTGCGCCTTGATTCATCACGAGCTCACCGGCGCAGCCAGCCCTGTGAGTGTCCTCGTCAAAGGCGGTGACACGCTCAAAGTCGGTTTTGAGGAACCGAAGAAGAGCGAATACACGAATGTGACCCTGTTCGGCCCGGCAGATTTCGTTTTCCAAGGCACGGTTCAACTCTAAACTCCACGCCCTTCGCTCCCCGCTTCCCATGTTCGCAGGCACCCACACCGCAATCGTCACCCCTTTTCGCAACGGCCAAATTGACGAGGCCGCGCTCAAATCCATCGTCGATTTCCAGTTCGACAACGGTGTGTCCGGCATCGTGCCTTGCGGCACCACGGGGGAATCGCCCACACTGGATTACGACGAGCATGAGCGTGTCGTGAAACTCAGCGTCGAGTTCGCCAAAGGCCGCGGCATCGTCATGGCAGGCACGGGATCGAACTCCACGCGTGAAGCCATCGAACTCACGCAGGAAGCCGAGGCAGCCGGCGCCACCGCGTCACTCCAAGTCGCTCCGTATTACAACAAGCCAACGCCTGAAGGCCTCTACCAGCACTTCAAGGCCATCGCCGACAACACGAAGCTGCCGCTCATGCTGTACAGCATCCCCGGCCGCTGCGGCATCGAGATCGGTCTCGATGTGCTCGTGCGCCTCGCGGAGAATTGCCCGAACATCCGCTCCATCAAGGAAGCTGGCGGCAATCCCGAACGCGTCAGCCAGATGAAGCAGGTGCTTCCCGCTGATTTCGAGATTCTCTCCGGCGATGACGGTCTTACCCTGCCCTTCATGTCTGTGGGCGCGGTCGGCATCGTCAGCGTGGCAGGCAACCTGATCCCGAAACCACTCAGCGAAATGGTGCAGCTCGCCCTGAAGGGCGATTACACCGCCGCGTTGAAGATCCACACACGCTACTACCCGCTCTTCGCCGCGTTCCTGAAACTCGCCACCAATCCCATCCCGATCAAAACGGCGATGGCTCTTGCCGGTCATTGCACCGATGAGCTGCGCCTGCCGCTCGTGGGCATGGAGGCGGAAAAAGTGGCCGAACTGACCGCCACACTGAAGAAGCTGGGCATCATCAAGTAATCCAAGCCATGAACACAGCACTCACGCCGACGCAATTCGTCCGGCGTCTGTGTTTGCTGATGTGCTCACTGCTTTCCACCTCATGCGCCATGCGTTCGAAGCCGGTTGCTGATTGGAACAATCTCAAGATCTGGCATCAAGTCGCGAGTCATCCGCCAACTTACATACCGACGGGCTATGGTGCCAACCAACCGCGAACCGATCATGACGGAACTTGGTTCACGGATCAGCGGGATGGCAAACACATCTTCGTTCCCAAAAGAGCGGTGCGTGGCCTGGAACACGGTGTGCTCACGGGCGAAGCGAAAAAGGCGACGGGATATGATGGCAAAGCACGCCTGTCTCCAGGACAGAAAATTTGCTGGGGCCTTCTCGCGTTCATCGCTGCCATGGGTCGTACGCAGCTCCCCCCGCCTGACTGACTTCAGCAGAAGCTGTGTGCTGGACAGCATGCCAAGCGTGCGCATCAATGCCGCATGCCGCGCCTTCACGTCATCTGCATCCTCGTGCTCCTGGGACTGCCCAGTTGCAGTTTTCTCATGGGCAAGGCGGTCGGTTGGAAGCTTTCCTCCAAAAAGCTGCCTGCCGACAACCGCATGGGCGAGGCAAAACTCATCGGTGTGATCGAACTGGTGAATCCCGAGCAGAACTACGTGCTCATCAACTGCGAGCAGCGGCTGAACATCCCCGCAGGCACCGAGATCGTTTCGCAAAGCGCTGATGGTTCCAAAACAAAACTCAAGGTGACTCCGGAACGCAAAGGCAACTACATTACCGCGGACATCACGGAAGGCACGCCGCAATTGCGAGACCTCGTGTTATACAAGGTCAAGCCTGGGGATGTCCCCGCGCCCGCTCCAGTCACTGTCTCGGCAAGTGGCGCGGTAGTCCCTCTGACGCCGGTCATGCAGGCGGATGTGATTCCACCGCTGGATGCGCCGTTTCAGCCGATAGCGCCGCTCAAACCATCTCCAGCGCCCACGCAGCCACCCGCCAACGTGCCGACGGAAGAACCCACCCCTGATCTTAGCAAGCTGCCGCCCGTCATCCGATGATTTCCGAAAGCGAGGCGCTCGAACGCATTCTGGCAGCGGTGGTGCCCACGCAGGCCATGCCAGAGACGTTGTTTGCCTCTTTGGATCGCTATGCGGCACAGGACGTGACTGCCACGGTGCCAATCCCGGCCTTTGATCAGTCGTCGATGGATGGCTATGCGCTCTTTGCGGCTGAAAGCGGAAGCAAAACGGCGTTGCGCGTCACCGGTGAGCAGCCTGCGGGACTGGATCGTCGATTGAAGCTCGAACCAGGCTGCGCCATCCGCATTTTCACCGGCGCTCCGCTTCCCGCCGGAGCCGACGCGGTGATCATGCAGGAGGATGTGCGACGTGACGACGATCACATCGTCTGTCAGGAGCCATTCATCGCTGGTGAAAACATTCGTCGTGCAGGAGCGGATCTGTGCCCGGGCCAGTTCGTGATGAAAGCGGGAGAAAAAATCACCCCCGGTCGCATGGCAGTCCTCGCATCGCAAGGACTCGACCAGATCAACGCGCACGCGTTGCCGCGCATCGCCGTGCTGAGCACCGGCGATGAGCTGGTGCATCCCGGCGCAGGTCCGCTGCAAGCCGGGCAGATTTACAACACAAACGGCCTCATGCTGCGCGGCATGCTGGCGCGCCTCGGCATTCGGGAAAGCACGCACGTTCATTGCCGCGATGATCTGCAGGCCACCGTCGAGACACTGCGACGGTTGATGGATGAATACGATGTCGTGCTGCTCAGCGGCGGCGTTTCAGTCGGCGACCACGATCAAATCAAGCCTGCGCTGAAACAACTCAGCATCGAGCCGCAACTCTGGCGCGTCCGCGTGAAGCCTGGCAAGCCGTTCCTTTTTGCCTCACGTCGCGAATCGCGTGTCACGCACCTTTTTGGCCTGCCCGGCAATCCGGTGTCATCCTTCGTGACCTTCCTGCTGTTTGTGCGCCCCGCCCTGCTCAAGATAATGGGCGCGTCAGACATGGCAGTGAAACAGCGCTGGCTTCCGGCGGTGGCCGGAACTGCTCTCGAGAATCCTGGTGATCGCCCGCACTATCTGCGTGGCACGCTCACGAACGGCCAGTTCATGCCTTTCGGCCTCCAACAAAGCCATGCCTTGCTTTCTTTGAGCCGGTCAGAGGCGTTGTTGCGGCTCGAAGCCGGTCAAAGCCTTCAAGCAGGCGAGATGGCGCAGGCGTGGTTGCTGGATTGATTGGTTGCGCAGGCTTCGCGGCCATCCATTCTGCGCGTCCTTTCTCATGGAACACGTTCTCGTCATCACCCGCCAGCTCTTCGATGAGCTGGGCAGTTTTCAAGGCTTTCAATCCGATGCACCGCGCTACTTGCATGCGATGCTGGCTCCCGGTGCCAATCACTTTATGGAGCGTCCTGCCGCTGAAAAAGATCCCACGCACAAGCAACTCATCCCCTACACCATCTTCCATCACGCAGGCCGCTATATCAGTTACACACGTGGGGGCAGTTCCGGCGAGAAGCGGCTCGTGGCAAAGCGCTCCATCGGCATCGGCGGTCACATCAATCCGGTGGACGCAGGCCAGGACGGACTCGGCGAGACGATGTATTACAACGGCGTCGAGCGCGAGATGGCCGAGGAACTGGTCATCGGCGGCACACACACTCAGAAAGTCATCGGTTTGATCAACGACGATGCGACGGAGGTCGGCAGCGTGCATCTGGGCGTG
>CAMCWM010000038.1 GCA_945882215.1 Akkermansia muciniphila
AAGGGCGCACACTCAGCCAGATCACAAACGACTCGTGACGGCAAAGAAGGCTGGCTGGTTTCAGCAGGAAGCGCTGGTTTCTCTACTGGCGGTGCGGTTTCGCTGTCGGTGATTTTAGTTGTGGGGAGCATGACGGCCCAAGCGATAGACCAGCAGCTGCAGTCGAGACAGGGAACTGAATGTCCCCAAAGTGTGTCCTATTTTTTGAACTCCGCCCGAAGCCTGCTGAGGCGTTTCGCGCTCGTCTCAGGCACCCAGCCGAGTCCTTCACAAAGGAAGGCGTGCTTCTTCTCGCCTTTCAGTTTGAGACGTCGGGTCTCCTGGTCGAGCTGCCGCAGTTTCTCAGCAAGCTTCATCCGCTCGGCTCGCCCCTCGGCGAGGGCAGAACCCTGGCGGCGAGGGACACGAACACGATGCAGGCTGGCGATGGCATCCCAGCGGATGTCGCGCTTCGGATCAAACGACCAGTAGGAAGGAATGAGGATCATCGTGCCATACGGCGTGATGTTGACGGCGAGCTTGAGCAGCAGCGGCTCGTCGTGCTGCATGCCGTAGAGATTCCAGCGTAGGCAGAAGGCATCGAACGCGGCGCGGAAGGCATCTGCCCGGCTGCGCAGGTTCACAGTGAACGTGGGGCGCAGGTTGCGCTCCGTGCCCATGGTGCGGCGGATCACGCCTTTGTAGTCGGCGCAGGCTTGAACATCGAACGTGGCTTTGATGCGTGACCACTGACTCTGTAGTTGTGGATCGGTGCGGATGGCGAGTTCAGCCTGGGAGAACTTGGCCTGTGTTTTAACAAGGTTCTCGTAGCTGCCGGTCTGGACATGGCGCTCGTGATCGGCCACGGCCGCACAGATGGTTTCGTCTGGCGGTGCAGGCAGCAGGTCGATGATGAGGCACTGCTGACGGCTCAAGCGTTTGCCCTGTCCCAGAGCGGCAAGAAGGTCATTCAGCATCTCCTGGATGTTGAACGGCCATAGCGTCAGTGGAACGAACATCCAGTCGTAAAGCACCCGCAACCGCACTGCCGCCTCGTCCGGTAAATTTGGAATGGCGGCATGGTAACGGCGCAGAACATCCTCGGCCCATTCCGCAATGTGATAAGCGCGGGCTTCGAGTTTCTTCAGGTCGCGCGCCAAGGCTTTCTTCATGAGGTGGTGAGTTGAGGATGATGAGGCGTTCGTTAAACCATGCCGGGTTTACCGGCCAGTGACCATCAGTTTGCTCATACTGCTGAAATCCAAACACGCAGACTCCGGATTAAAATTGCCGCATAAACCGTAGTGTGTTAGTCAGGAATGCCTTCTGCCTCACTCAATGAACGAATATTAAACTGTGCCGCCATGGAATCCCAGGAACTCATCATTCATATTGACTGGAGCGGTCCACACAGTCTCGACGAGGTTGCATCGTTCAACGGTCCAGAGGACTTCGGTATCTACCAAGTGTACGGTGCGCACCACGTCTATGGCAGCGATGCGCTGCTCTATATTGGTCTGGCGGAGGGCCGAGAATTTGCAGTTCGTATGGAGGAGCACTGGGAATACCCCATGAATCACGATAAGGGGCGCCTTCAGGTTTATCTCGGGAGATTGTTCGGCGGTCCCACGCCTGATGATGCTACGTGGCGTCGTCATATCAAGCTCGCCGAACGACTACTCATCTATGCTCACAAGCCTGCATTGAATTCACAAATGGAACTTGGCCAGTTGGAGCCGATACTTTGGCGCGTGCATGTTCTCAATTGGTCTCAGTATCGTGACCTCTTGCCAGAGGTTTCTGGCGCGCGTTGGACGGACAGATTTGAACACCTCCCATGCAAACCGCATTTCAGTACCGCTGATTTTACTCTTGCGCCCACTGAAGCCAGACAGAATGAGCAAATAAACGAGATTCTTCGTGCTTGAGAGTAGGAGGATCTAGTCCCCTCTAGCCTTTGCGTACTGAAGTATGCATTTTTGGCGCAACGAGTGCAGGCAGGCCAAGCCCCCGTCTCAAAGCAATGCCTATCCAGTGATCGAGTGCGGATGCCAGTTCAGCCATGGCGGTTTTTTTGTTTGAACCAGCGGCCAGCAGTCCGGCAAATCCTGCAATCTTCGTCGCATAACCCTCGTCGTCACCGAGATCAACAATCTCGACCATTTTCAAAGCCATTCGGCGGTATTTGAGAAGATTGTTCATAAAGTGAACGTCACTGCTCCACCCGGAACACATGCATCGACACGCCGTTTGGATTGAGCGCGACGTAGTTGTTCGCGCCACGCCATTCATAGCTTTGATTGTGCATGAGGTCGGTGACCTTGAAAGGGCGGCTGCTGTCGAGGCCGAGGGCGGCGAGGTTGAGGTGCACCATGCTCATCACGGACTGATGCGCATCATGGCTGATGATGCAGAGGATGCGGTTGCTGAAATCGGGCGTGGATTTGCTGTAGCAGATGATCTGGCCGTGGTCGGAGCCGTGGAAGCTGAGGTTGTCGTAGAGGTGCAGCGCGGGGTTGTCACGGCGGATGAGATTCAGTGTACGGATGAAGGCGGTGATGTTGCCGGGCTTGTTGTAGTCGCGCGGCTTGAGTTCGTACTTCTCGCTGTTGTTGTACTCCTCCTTGCCGGGATACGGGTCGTTTTCACACAACTCGTAACCGGAATACATGCCCCAGCTCGATGACAGCGTGGCGGCTAGCGCGGCGCGGATGCGGAACATCTGCGGACAGGCGTTTTGCAGGTGCTCGGGCAGAATGTCCGGCGTGTTCGGCCAGAAGTTGGCGCGATAATACCAGCGCATGTCGCTCTGCGTGAGTTCAATGGCGTACTCGGTCAGCGCATGGCAGTTTTCGCGCCAGGTGAAGTAGGTGTAGCTCTGCGTGAAGCCGACCTTGCCCAGCACCTGCATCATCTTCGGCTTGGTGAAGGCTTCGGCGAGGAACAACACGTCGGGATCTTTGCGCTGGATGGTGGCGATGAGCTCTTCCCAGAATGCGACGGGCTTCGTGTGCGGATTATCGACACGGAAGATTTTCACGCCGACATCGACCCAGTACTGCACCACGTCCGTCAGCTCCTTCCACAAATTGCGCCAGTCGTCGCAGTGGAAGTTGAGCGGGTAGATGTCCTGGTACTTCTTCGGCGGGTTCTCGGCGTAGCGAATGCTGCCGTCGGGGCGCTGATAAAACCACTCGGGATGATCTTTGACATAGGGATGGTCGGGGGAGCAGTTGAGGGCAAAGTCGAGCGCGATTTCCATGCCGCGTTTCTTCGCCTCCTTCACCAGCCACACAAAATCCTTCTCCGTGCCGAGCGCCGGCTCGATGGCGCGATGTCCACCCGCCGGACCACCGATGGCCCAGGGACTGCCGACATCGTCGGGATTGGCCGTGAGCGTGTTGTTTTTGCCTTTGCGGGCCGTGATGCCGATGGGATGGATCGGCGGGAAGTAGATCACATCGAAACCCATTTGCGCCGCGTGATCAAGACGTCCCAGGCAGTCGCGGAAGGTGGAATGCTTGTCACTGCGGCCTTCCGCACCGCGTGGGAAGAACTCGTACCACGCCGAGAATCGCGCGCGTTCACGCTCGACGATGACATGGAGCGCATCGGAGCTGGTGGCCTGGGTGCGGTCAGGATACTGGTCCATCAGGCTCTGCATCTCGTCGGATTGCAGCACGTCCATGATGTCAGAAGGAGCCACGGAGGTCAGCAGATCAGCGCAGTCTTCGAGTTGTGTCGCCGCCGCAGGCACGCCGGCGGCACGCGCACGTTTGGCGGCATCGCGCAGCAGCTTGGCGCCTTCCTGAGCTTCGATGGGCGCATCGGGATCCTTCGTCTGCACGCGCACGGCAAAGGTCTTCTTCCAGGAACGGAACGTGTCGCCCCATGCTTCGACGACGTATTCCCAGCGCCCGGCCTTTTCGAAACGACACTGCCCCTGCCAGCGGTCGTTTGACAGCGGCTTCATGGGCGCTTCAAACCAGCGCCGCGTGCCCGCCAGCCGCCAGCGCAGCACCGCGCTCATCACATCGTGCCCATCCTTGAAAATGTCGCACCAGATGTCCAGCGGCTCGCCTATCACCCGTTTGACCGGATGCCGGCCCCCTTCGAGGCAAGGATAGAAGTTCTCGATGACGACGGTGGGGGCGTGGGAAGCAGACATTGGGGAAGTTGGCGGTAGTTGACGATTGTTTACAGTTGTTGACGGTGGTTTTCAAAGAGCTTCCGCACGGCGCAGTTGAGAGTCGCGCAGGTTATGAATGCGCACGGCGAGGTCGTAGGCTTGATCGAGCAGTGAATCTGTGGCTTGAGCAGGGGCAAAGCCAAGATCGGTGGCAATGATCAGATCGGAGGCGGTTTCCATGAGTGAACCATGAGCTTGGTTCGAGAAATGCGCCTGATCCTTGAAGCTCGACCTGCCGCATCCTTCTGCAAGGTTGTTGGCCACCGAAACCGCCGCACGCGTCATTTGGCTGGTCAGGCCAAAGCGTTCATCCTTCGGAAAACCACGCGAACACTGATACACGCCACCCACGAGCTTGCGCGCGTCCTGCCAAACTTCGAGCTTCTCGAAGGGAAACTGTTTTCGCATGAGGTTTACGATGGTTGAATATCGTTTCCGAGCCAGCGACTTCGCCGCTTCGCCGTCTTGGAACAACTGTCAACCATCGTCAACCACTGTAAACAACCGTCAACTCAACAAAGGGCGCAGCAGGTCGCAAATCTCCGGTACTTTGACGAACGGATCTTCCTTTGTCTCGAATTCGAGCGTGAACCAGCCCTGGTAGTTGGCGTCGCGCATGATCTGGATCACGCGCTTCACGTCGCTGGGTTCGGCATCTTTGGCTCCTTCACGTTTGATCTCCATCTTGAGCTGCACGTTGACCGCGTAGGGGGCGATCTTGGCGAGATCGGCGTAGGGATCGGCGGTGTGGAAGTTGCCGCTGTCGAGGTTGATGCCGGCCCAGGGACTTTTCGCGGCCTGCACCATCTTGATGAGGTTGTCCGGCAGTGCGACGATACCGCCGTGGTTTTCGAGACCGAGGAAGACGCCTTTCTTGCCTGCGTAGTCGAGACACTCTTGATAGGCTTCGAGGCAATTGGCCACGGCCTCTTCCTCGCTGAGACTTTTCTCCTTCGCGCCTGCGAAGACGCGGATGTGTGGCGCACCCATGATCGCGGAGTAATCGATCCACTTTTTCGTGTAGGCGATCTGCTCGCTCAGTTTTTCACCTTTGGGCAGCGCGAAGTTGTTGCCGACCGCCGTCCCGGCGAGCTGCACGCCACGCAGGTAGGCGCGGCGCTTCACTTCGAGCAGGAATGCCTCATCAACCTCCGGCGGGAAGAAGTAGCTCGTCACCTCGGCTCCGGGCACGTTGTTGTCGCCGCACCAGTCGATGAAATCGAGGATGCTCCAATGCGGACGGTCGCCTTTCGGCTTCTGCTCCTTGTCGCGCATCCACTGGAAGTACTCGCGGAAGCTATAAGCCGCGACGCCAAGCTGCATGCGGCTTTTGCCGGGGCGCTTGATCGGCTCGATCGCCGGCAAAGTGGAGACGCTTAGCGCGCCAAGGCTGGTGGAGAGAAAATGACGACGTGAGATCATGGCGGGTGAAAGAACGGGTTGGAATGACAGGATTAACAGAACTCCCAGACCATGAACAAGCTTTCTCTTTTCACCGCAGCCCTCTTTTTAACCGCCATTGCCCACGCCGAGCCTGCCAAGGTTCGCTTGTGGCCAGAAGGCGCTCCAGGCGCGAAGGGTGACACAGACAAAGACCAGCCCTTCATCAATGTCTGGTCTGCGGCGAAGGATAAAGCCAATGGCGCAGCCTTTGTGGTGTGCCCGGGCGGCGGCTACGGCGGTCTCGCAGCGGATCACGAAGGCGTGCAGGTGGCGAAGTGGTTCAACGGCCTCGGTGTTTCGGCATTCGTGCTGCACTACCGCCTCGGCTCTGCGGGCTATCACTTTCCTACGCAGCTCATCGACGTGCAGCGGGCCATCCGCCATGTGCGGGCGAATGCGAAGCAGTACGGCATCGATCCAAACCGAATCGGCATCATCGGCTTCTCCGCAGGCGGGCATCTCACCTCGATGGCGGCCACGATGTTCGATGAAAAGCCCGAGGGCATGACCAACGACGCTGTCGATCAAGTCAGCGCCCGTCCCGATGTCGCCGCGCCGACGTATCCGGTGATTTCCATGATCCAGGACTTCGGCCACAAAGGCTCGCGCAAAAACCTCCTCGGCCCGAACGACAACGACAAACTCGCCAAGCACGTCAGCACCGAAACTCGCGTCACCGCCAGCACACCGCCGACATTCATCTTCCAGACTGACGAAGACACCGTTGTGCCTGCCGAAAACGCCGTGGCCTTCTACCTCGCTTGCCGCAAAAACAAGGTGCCTGCCGAACTGCACATCTATCGTCCCGGACCCCACGGTGTGGGCCTCTTTCTTGGCGATCCCGTGCTCGGAAGCTGGAGCGCTCATCTGCGCGACTGGCTGCGCAATCAAGGTTTCCTCAAGCCTGCCAAACGCACGGCTGTGGACGGGAAAGTCACTGTGAATGGCAAGCCCGTGAGCTGGGGTAGTGTGATCTTCACCCCGGAAGATCCCTCCGCACCGGTGGCCTGCGCCCGCGTGATGGGCGGCAAATTCAAGCTCGACGAAAAGACGGGCCCCATCGTCGGCAAAGTCAAACTCACCGTTAGTTACAGTGCCGCCGACGTTCCTGGCCTCGAAAGCGCGGATGGAACGGTCACGACAAGCGAGCAAAAGCCCGGTGCAGGGGAGTGGAGCCTCGAAATCGGCGAGAACGCGAAGAACCTGGAACTCCAGGTCTCGCGTTAACGACCTTCAAAGATCCGATGGATCAACCCTCGAACTTCTTGATCAGCAGCGCGGCGTTGTGACCACCGAAGCCAAACGAGTTGCTCAGGGCGGCGTTCACCTTGGCAGGACGGGCTGTGTTTGGCACGATGTCCACGTCCACTTCAGGATCGAGATTTTCGACGTTGATGGTTGGCGGAACGATCTGGTCCTGAATGGCAAAGATGGAGGCGACGAGTTCGATGCCTCCAGCGGCCCCGAGCAGGTGTCCGGTCATCGACTTGGTGCCGGAGACGAGCAGGCCGTTGCCGCTCTTCGCGTAATCGCCAAAGACGCGCTTGATGGCGCGCAGCTCGCACAAGTCGCCGACGGGAGTCGAGGTGGCGTGCGCGTTGATGTATTGCACGTCCGTGGTGTTCAGCTTGGCATGGCGCAGGGCCATCTCCATGCACTTTGCGGCACCGAGGCCTTCGGGATGCGGGGAGGTGAGATGGTAGGCGTCAGCGGTGGCACCGTAACCGGCCAGCTCGGCGTAAATCGTCGCGCCACGCTTCTTGGCGTGCTCGAGTTCTTCGATCACAACCACGCCAGCACCTTCGCCCATCACGAAACCGTCGCGGTCCTTGTCCCAAGGGCGTGAGGCACGCTCAGGCTCGTCATTACGCAGGCTGAGAGCCTTCATGTTGGCGAAACCGGCCAGACCGCAGGGGCGGATGGAGGCTTCGGCACCGCCGCAGATCATCGCGTCGGCATCGCCAAATTTGATCATGCGCCAGGCCTCGCCGATGTTGTTGTTGGAGGTCGCGCAGGCAGTCACGATGACCATGTTCGGCCCCATGAAGCCATATTCCGCTGCGATCATGCCGCTGGCGATGTTCGTGATCATCATCGGGATCAGGAACGGCGACACGCGGTTCGGCCCCTTGTTCAGTAAAATCTCGTACTGAGTTTCGAGAGTTCCCAGACCACCGATACCGCTGCCGACCATGACGCCGACGCGATGCGGATCAAGGCTGTCGGGATTCAAACCGGCGTCCTTGGCGGCCATTTTCGACGCTGCCATGGCGAACTGGAAGTAGCGGTCCGCGCGACGCGCATCCTTGTGATTGTTGAAGAACCCGGTGGGGTCAAAGTCCACCACCTCACCGGCGATCTTGCAATCGTACTTCTCAGTGTCCATCGACTGGATGCGACGGATGCCGCTCTTGCCAGCCAGGAGGTTCTTCCAGAACTCTTCCTTGGTGTTGCCGTTCGGGGAGACGACTCCCATGCCGGTGATGACGACGCGACGCTCGCTCATTGTGTGTGAATAAAGGGGGTTGGACTGAGGGTTGAGAGAACACGGTTTGCAGGGTGGGGCAAGGGAAAACATGGCAGCGGCGGCTCTCCAAGCTTGAGCGTTTGGAAATACCGTGTTTGGCTGGGCTTGTGATACGTCCTCCGTTGATTTTTACGCTTGTCGTCACGCTCATGCTGTCTGTGCATGCGGCGCCGGAGCCCGCGGTGATTCCTCCGGTGTTTCGTGACTGGATCGCGGCGCAAAAGGACAGCGGCAGCATCAAGGTGGCCTTCCAACAAACGCGCACCACGCCCGCGCTCAAAGAACCTGTGAGCGCCAGCGGCCGCTTCTGGCGCATGGCGGACGGTCGTTTTCGTTGGGAGCTTGGATCACCCGCCACGACCATTCTCATCTTCGACAAGGAAACGGTGCGCCTCAAAGAGAATGCGTCCGCACCCTGGCAAACTTTGAAGCCGGATGACAGCCGCGTGCGCATGTGGATGAAATTTCTCAGCGGCCGTGAGATGGACGCCGAATCGCTCACGAAAAACTTCACGCTCAAGGTCACGCAGGAGGAGACGACCTTCGTCACCGTCGCCATGATTCCACGGCCGCTGCTCATCAAGAAATACCTCACCCAGCTCGACATGCAGATCAAACCCGGCGGCAAACGCCTCCTTGGTTTTCGCATCGTGCAGGGCGATGGATCCACGCTGCTGATGAACTTCGGCCCACCGGAAAAAATAGGAGCGGAAGTCGAGAAGCTGTTTCGAGTGGATGCTCAATAATCCCGGTTCAGCAGATAATCCGAAAGCTGCCTTAGCCGTGCTGAGGCATCGCCAAACACATCCAGCGCCCGATGCGAAATCTCAGTGAGGCGATGCGCCTCGGCGCGTGAGGCTTCCAGGCCCATCAGCGCCGGATAGGTGCTCTTTTCCGCCGCGATGTCCTTCCCGGCGCTCTTGCCGAGTTTTTCGCTCGTCTGCGTCACGTCGAGGATGTCGTCGATGATTTGGAAGGCCAGGCCCGTCGCCATGCCGAAATCATGCAGCGCCTGCATCTGCGCCGAGCTCGCATTCGCGCTCATGGCGCCGAGTTTCACGCTGGTGGTCAGAAGCGCGGCTGTTTTGCCTTCGTGAATGAAACGCAGATCCTCCAGTGGCAGTTTTTTGCCCTCGCCTTCCAAATCCGCCACCTGTCCGCCCACGAGATGGAGACTGCCTGCGGTCCTTGCGAGTTCGAGAACCATCGACGCCGTGGTGTGATTCGCCGTGGCAGGCGTTTTCGTCACCAGTTCGAAGGCCAGCGCTTGCAGCGCATCTCCCGCGAGCAGCGCCATCGCCTCGCCATAGACTTTGTGACAGGTGGGCACGCCGCGGCGCATGTCATCATCGTCCATGCAGGGCAGATCGTCGTGAATGAGCGAGTAGGTGTGCAGGCACTCCGTCGCGCAGGCATTGAAGATCGCATCATCCACTGATCCACCGCAGGCTTCTGCCGCCGCGAGGCACAAGATCGGTCGCAGCCGCTTGCCGCCGGCGAAAACACTGTGCCGCATCGCCTTGTGCAGCGTCACCGGTCGCGTTTCCGCGCTCGGAATGAATCGTTCCAGCGCCGCGTCCACGAGCTGGCAGCGCTGGGTGAGGTGTTCTTTGAGATCAGACATGAACCGTGACACTTGGAGCCGCCCGGGCCACCTTCAACCTCATTTCTAGCCTCTGGGGGTCGGGCCAGGCCAGTCAGGCATCTGGAACAGGCCGAACTACCCCTTGCCAAGCCGGGAAGTGCCCCCATATTCGCGCCCCTTTTTATGGACATCTTTATTGGCATTCTCACCGCAGTCGAAGTCATCGTCAGCCTTCTGCTCATCCTCGTCGTGCTCATGCAGCGTCCGCGTCAGGAAGGCCTCGGCGCTTCCTTTGGCGATGCCGCCGCCAGCCAGGTCTGGGGTGCGCAAACCACCAACGTGCTGCAAAAGTTCACGGTGTATCTGGCCATCATCCTGTTCGGCCTCACATTGCTGCTCGCCGTCCTCGTCAGCCGCAACCAGAACGGCGGCAAGAGCGAAAAAATCTTCGGCGATGCCAAACCTGCCCCCGCGGCTCCTGTGGCAGTCACTCCCGCTGCTGAGCCTGTCAAAGCCACCGAAACGCCGAAGGCCGACGACAAGAAAGCCGCTGCCCCGGCTGCTCCAGCCGCCACAACACCTGCCAAAGCTGCTGAACCTGCCCCGGCCAAGTCCGAGCCCGCCAAGGCCCCCGAAGCTCCCAAGGCCGCTGCTCCAGCGCCCGCCGCACCGACTCCTGCTCCAGCACCTGCCCCGACGTCAACGCCCGCTCCCGCACCTGCAGCTCCGGCCACGCAGCCGAAGTGACGGGAAAGTAGTTGGGTGATTTTGCTCCGAGGACGGGGATGGACACATCGCGTCAACGCGGTGGAATATGGAGGCATGCCCGACGTTAACTCGGCTCCATTTCCCTGACCCATGAAACGCCGTACCTTCCTCAAGTCCGTTCCCGCCGTCGCCGCCGCCACGCAGATTCTGCCTGCGCAAAATGCCACGCCACCGTTTGGCACGGAGTTTCCGATGCTTGATTCGCAGACGACTGGCCAGTGGTGGAATCGCCCCATCGCTGCGGCGGCTCCGAAGGCCAATCCCGATGCCAAAGGGAAAGCGAAGGGCAAAGGCAAGGCCAAGGGCAATCAGGGACCGATTGTGGACCTGAATGTGCCGCGTGATCAGGTCGTGTGTTTTGCCATCTACACCCATGATCGCGGTGTGCTGAAGGTTTCCGCGCAGTTGTTTCCACTGAAACCGGATGAGGCTCGTGAGGCCCGCTTGGAATTGCAACGCGACGGCGAGTGGAAGGAAGTCGCGAAGGCAGAGGTGCTCTATCCGGGCTGGGACGCGCATTTCCGCGTCGAGGGCTGGGACAACACACAGACCGTGCCCTACCGCGTGCGCCACGGCGAGAAGGCGATGTTTGAAGGCACGATCCGCCGCGATCCCATCGACAAAGAGGAGATCGTCATCGCCAACATGTCCTGCAACTCCGCGCGCACGAAGGGCGGCAGGCCGGAGATCGTGCAGCATCTCATTGCGCAAAACCCTGATGTGCTGTTCTTCGCCGGTGATCAGACGTATCACCACACCGAACACACGGCCGGCTGGCTGGAGTTCGGCCTGCAATTCCGCGATGTGATGAAGGATCGCCCGACGATTTGCATCCCCGATGATCACGATGTCGGCCACGGCAATCTTTGGGGCGAAAACGGCAAGCGCTCGACGATTTCAGGGGATGCGGACGGCGGCTATCGCTATCCGGTCGAGTATGTGAATCAGGTGCAGCGTGCGCAGTCGTGGCATCTCCCTGATCCGGTCGATCCAGCTCCGGTGGATCGCGGCATCACGGTGTACTTCACGCGCATGCGCGTCGGCGGCGTCGATTTCGCGATTCTTGAAGACCGCAAATTCAAAACCGGCCCCGCCGGCAAGATCCCGCAGATGGGACCGCGGCCTGATCACATCAACGACGAAAAGTACGACCCCAAAACCATCGACCTGCCCGGCCTGCAACTGCTGGGCGAGCGTCAGATGAAGTTCCTCGGCCAGTGGACGCAGGATTGGACGGGCGCGGAGATGAAGTGCGTGCTCTCCGCCACCGCCTTCTGCGGCGCGGTGCATCTGCATGGCAATCCAAACAACCGCCTGCTCGCCGACCTCGACTGCAACGGCTGGCCGCAAACCGGCCGCAACGAAGCGCTGCGCGAAATCCGCCGTGCACGCGCCACACACCTCTGCGGTGACCAGCATCTCGCCGTCTCGATGAAGCATGGCATCGATGCCTATGGCGACGGTCCCTACGGCTTCACCAGTCCGGCGCTGGTGAACACGATCTATGGACGCTGGTGGCATCCGAAGGATGAACAGCCCGGCAAAAATCCTGTGGCCGGCAGTCCATTGCCGTGGACCGGCGATTTCAAAGACGGCCTCGGCAATCGGATGTCCATCATGGCCTACGCGAATCCCGAGGATGTGCAGGACGAGAAAAAACGCGCCGATGGCTACGGCCTCGTCCGCTTCAACAAGAAGCTCAATCAAGTCACCTTCGAATGCTGGCCGCGCTTTAACGAGGGCAAGCAATTCCCCGGCTGGCCGATCAACGTGAACAGCGCTGACAACGATGGCCGCATCCCCGTCGCGTGGCTGCCTGAACTCGTCGTCGAAGGCGCGGAACGTCCCGTGATCCAGGTCATCGCTGAAGCGAGCGGCGAAATCTTGTACACGATTCGCGCCCAAAGCAGCCGCCTCCAGCCGCCTGTGTATGCCGAAGGCGTTTACACCGTGAAGATCGGCAAGGACCGGCCTGATGCACAGACGCTCACCAGTTTGAAAGCGGCGTCGAAGGACAAGGCAGGATCGCAGACCGTGAAGCTTTGAGCTTCATGTGCATTTCCGATAGTGCGCCGTGCGAAAACGGGCTTCCCATCGCGCGTTGGTTTCGAGTAACCTCGTCCCAATCATGAAGCGTCTCCTCCTCTGCCTTGCCGTCATTTCAGTTTTCAGCTTTCAGCTTTCAGCTTTTTCCGCTGAGCCGCTGCGCGTCTTCATCCGCGCCGGCAAAAAATCCCACGGCCCGGGCGCGCATGACTTTCCTCAGTTTCTCAAAGAATGGGTGCCGATGCTCAACGAACGCGGTGCCAAAGCGGATGGCAGCCTCGAATTTCCCACCAAGGAGCAACTCGACCGCACCGACGTGCTCATCCTGCACGCGCAGGAGGCTGGAAACATCAAGATCGGCGATGAGCGGAAAAACCTGATGGAGTTCCTTGCCCGTGGCGGCGGCGTGGTGACGATCCACGCGGCGGCGGTGTCGAAAGACCACGATTGGTTCAAGACGATCATCGGCGGCTCGTGGCACTTCGGGCAGACGAAGTGGCTGGAGGCCCCCATGAGCCTCTATTTCACCGATCACGACAACGCGATCACGAAGGACATCAGCAACTTCGACATCGACGACGAGATCTACTACGACATGGATTTGCTGCCCGAGGCCAAGATCCTCGCCGCCGCCTACACGCCGAACACCCCGCAGATCAAAGGTGGCAACAAGGAGGCTCAGCAGCGTGCCGCCGAGGCCGTCGCGAAGAAGAAGGCGGTCAATATTTACGACATCCAGCCGCAGGTGTGGACTTATGAGAAGGAGAAGTATCGCGCCTTCACCTGCATCCCCGGCCATTACCATCGCAACTTCAGCCACAACGGCATCCGCGCGATGATCCTGCGCGGCATCGCCTGGGCCGGCAAGCGTGAAAACATCGACGAGCTGTGCAAACCGGCCGAGCTGGGCGATGCGCTGCGTTACGTCGAGGGCGGCTGCCCCAGCCCGCAGGAGCTGCCGAAGGCTCTCGAAGTGCATCCGGAGTTCAATCTCTCGCTCGTCGCCGCCGAGCCGCTCATCAACAAGCCGATGAACATCGATTGGGATGAAAAAGGCCGCCTGTGGGTCGTCGAGACACCGGAGTATCCGAATGGCCTCCGCCAGTCGAATGTGGACGCGTGGAAGGACAGCGGCGCCAACCAGCCCGGCCACTACGATCGCAAACCGCTCGATTGCGTCTCCATCCTCTCCGACACGAATGGCGACGGCGTCATGGATAAGAAACAGGTCTTCGCCGACCGGATCGAGCTCGCCACCAGCAGCGTGTTTTACAAAAAAGGCGTCATCGTCTGCGCCGCGCCCGATGTGTGGTTCTTCGAGGACACCAACGGCGACGACAAGGCCGACAAACGCACGAAGATCTACACCAACCTCGGCAACCGCGACACCCACGCCGTCATCAACAACCTGCGCTGGGGCCTCGACGGCTGGGTTTATGCTACGCACGGCTACAGCAGCACCGACGACGTGAAGTCGGGCGATGGCAGCAAGGGCTTTGGCCCCATCGGAGCCGGTGTCGTGCGCTTCAAGCCGGACGGCAGCGCTTTCGAGCAATACGCCAGCCGCGGCGGCAACACCTGGGGCCTCGACATCACCAGCGACGGCCAGGTTTTCTACACGCAGCCCACCAGCGGCAATCACTTCATCCACGTCGTGCTGCCGGAGTATGTGCTGGCCAAAGGCAAGTTGCCCGGCGTCATGGGCACGAATGGCATGCTGCCGAAAGAGCCGACCTATCCCGCCATGCATTGGGAGCAGCAGGCCTACGTGCAGATCGACCAGGTCGGCAGCTACACCGCCGCCGCCGGTTGCGCCATCTATGAAGGCGGTGCCTGGCCCGCAAAGTGGAACTACAGCTACTTCACCACCGAGCCCACGCTGAACATCGTCAGCCACTTCATGGTCGAGCCCGATGGCGTCACCTACAAAGCGAAGCGTGAGCCCGGTCGCGAGCAGACCGAGTTCATCCGCAGCCAGAACCTCTGGTTCCGCCCCATCGAGAATCGCGTCGGCCCGGATGGAGCACTCTACATCGTCGATTTCTGCAATCAGGCCGTCATTCACAACGACACCCGCGGCCCCACCCACGGCCCCGCCAACGCCGCCGTCCGCCCCGACCGCGACCATTACTATGGCCGCATCTGGAAGGTGCAGCACAAGGAGGCGAAGAAGGTGGAGGTGGTGAAGCTGGAGAAGAGCAACTTCGGAGAGCCAGCATCAGTCTTGAAAAGCAGCCTGAATGCAGCTCAGAGAAAGCAAGCTTGGCGCATGTTGAATGAGCAAGCACAGGAAACTGGCAATACCAAAGGTTTGGTCGGCTTGGGAGAAGGTGGGCACTACCTTCAAATGAATAGTAAGGCACTTGAAACCTACAATGTAGCCAAACGGTCGATCAAGAGTGACAAAAACTACGCGCTGCTAGTTAAAGCCTATTCCGCTGCAACAGACGACTGGAGCCGCAGCGCTCTAATCGCTGCCGCATCCGAAGAAGCCGTCGAAGTCATCGCCGCCGCGTTGTCGCTTCCGTCCTTTGAGTCCCTTCCGTCCTTCGTCAGCGCCCTCCTTCCCGCTGCGCTGCCCGCGAATGCCGAAAAACTCATCACCGCCTGCGCCAATGCCGCTGCGAAGGCTGATCCGGTGAAGAACGCGATCCTCCGCGGCATCGCGACGAGCATGAATGAAGCTCCAGCGATGTCTCCAGCTCTCACGGAGGCGTTGAAGAAGCTTCTCGGCCAGCCTTCGCTCGCCGCAGCCACGTTGCCGCTAGTGACGAAGTGGGACAAAGGAGGTGTGCTCGCTGCGGAGGTCAAAACGCAGCTCGACAAGCTCAGCAACACGCTTTCGGACAACGCCGCACCGGTGGAGGCGCGTGTGAGCGCTGCGAAGGCATTGATCGCCGTGGGAGGACCGAACGCGGAGGTTGGAGTCCAGCCTTTAGGCGACTCTGGAAGCCCCGAAGACCTCCAGGCAGCCATTATTCAAGCCGTGGATGAAAGTGGTGATGCCAGACCTCTCGTGGCCTCGTTGAATCGGCTGAAGCCTAGACTCCAACAGATGGTGTTCGAAGCCGTCTTGAAGCGTCCGGAGGCCTCCAACGCGCTCTTGGATGCGGTGAAGGCTGAAACGCTGAAACGCGATCTTTTCGCCCCGGGCGATGTCGCCCGTCTGCGCTCGCATCCGAACAAGCAGATCGCCAAACGCGCGAACGACCTTTTCAAGGTCAACAACGCCGCGAAGGACGCCATCATCGCCAAACTCGTGCCGGAGGTCGAGAAGCCCGGCAATGCCGCGCAGGGCAAAATGCTCTTCACCGCCGCCTGTGCCATCTGCCATAAGCTCGGCGACATCGGCGTCGCCGTCGGCCCGCCGCTCGATGGCATGGGCGCGCATGGACCGGCCGAATTGCTCATCCACATCGTCGATCCGAACCGCGAGGTCGATCCGAGCTTCTGGGCCTTCAACATCACCACGAAGAAGGGCGAGACGCTCGTCGGCGTCGTCACCAGTGAAAACAGCGCCACCGTCACGCTCGCCACGCAGGTCGGCCTGCGCGAGATCGCGAAGAGCGACATCGACAAGCGCGAAAACACCCGCCGCAGCCTCATGCCGGAAGGTCTCGATGCGCTCGGCCCCGAGCCGTTGCGCGACATCCTCGCTTTCATCTGCGGCGATGCGATGAAGCAGTTCCGCATCCTCCACCTCGCCGACGCTTTCACCGCCGACAGCCGCGACGGCCTCTTCGCCAGCCCTGATCCTCGCGGCGGCCAGGTGAAGCTCACCAAATTCGGCAACGTGAAGGTCGAAGGCGTGCCCTTCTTCATCCAGGACCCCGCGAAAAGCTCCACCGGCGGCAATTTGATCGTGCTCAAAGGCGGCCCCGGCAAAGACAACCACTCACAGACCTTTCCCACGAAGGCCGAGGTGGCCATCAACGTCGCCGCGAAGCGTCTGCAACTCCTCAGCGGCGTCTCCGGCTGGGGTTTCCCCGCCGTGCAGGATGAAGCGCCCGCACTCAAAGCCACCGTCGTCTATGAAGGCGGCGAGAAGGAGGAATTCACCCTCCTCAACGGCATCCACTTCAGCGATTACATCCGCCCCGTCGAAGTCCCCGGCTCCAAAGGCATCGAAGGCCTCGCCGACGGCCAGGAGCCGCGCCTCCTCACGCTCGAACTCACGAAGAAAGCCGTCGCGAAGACCCTGATCCTCGAAAGCCCCGCCGGAAACAAAACACCGCCCGTCATCATCGCCGTGACGGCGGATATTGAAGGCAAAGGGCCTGCTGCACCCAAAAGTGATGCGGGCACTCCTGCCCGCAAAGGCCGGGCTCCGAATGCGGGCAAGAGTGCCCGCACCACTCCCGAAACCGGCCCCAAAGAAGGCGGCAAAGGCGACGGCCCGCTCGTTCCTGCCGCGCCCGTGCAATGGGAAGCTGGTAAAACGCGCATCCTCGTCATCGGCGGTGGTTCCTCGCACAACTTCAAAGACTTCTTTGGCACCACCGATGTCGCCACGCTGAAAGCCGCCGGCTTCACCGTCCACTACACCGAAGACCGCGACCAAGCCGCCTCCGAACTCGCCAACGCCGACGTGGCCATCATCAGCGTGAACCGCAAATTCTTCGACACTGCCGCCTACCGCAAAGCCCTCTTCGATTTCGCCGCCGCAGGCAAAGGCATCGTCATGCTCCACCCCGGCACTTGGTATGGCTTCGCCGGCTGGCCCGAACTCAACGCCCAAATCGTCGGCGGCGGCGCCCGCGGCCACGACAAGATCCATCCCTTCGATGTGAAAGCCCTCAAAGCCGATCATCCCATCATGAAAGACGTCCCCGCCAGCTTCACCGTCGAAGACGAGCTCTACTACGTGAACGCCGAAGGCACCCCCGAAGGCACCACAGCCATCGAAGTGCTCGCCGAGACCAGCAACAGCGACAAATACCAAAAGCCGCACCCCAGCGTCTGGATCACCAAACATCCGAAAGCCAAGATCATCGGCCTCGCCCTCGGCCACGATGCTCGCGTGCATGATCTGAAGCCTTACCAGCAGATCCTCATCAACGCCGCGAAGTGGACGAGCGGAAAGTAGCCGCGGAGCAAAGTAGCCATCTCGCTCCCGCGAGATGAGCCATGCGCTTCCGCTGACTCACCTATTCTCGAACGTCCCCAGCTCGTCACGCGGAGCGATGACGGCTACTTTGCTGTCGCCGACACACTCTCGCTCCGGTCAGCGTATGCCTCGCATGACTCGTGCGCTCATCTTGCTGCTCCTCAGTTCATCGCTTCACGCGGAACCCATCACGCTCGCTAAAGAAGGCAGCGCACTCGTCCCCATCGTCGTTTCCGAGGAAACGCAAACCATCGGTGCCGAGCTCGCCTCCATGCTGAAGCGCATCACAGGCGCGGAGTTCACGCTCGAATCCTCGACTGAGCCGCATGGCATCTACCTTGGCCTCAACACGGCATCACATGCCATCACCGAGCGCGAGAGCTACACGCTGCGTTCTGTGAAAGATCGTCTTATCATCATCGGCAACACGCCGCAGGCGGTGGAGCATGCGGTGTGGGATTTGCTGCACCGCATCGGTTTCCGGCAGTTCTTTCCGGGGAAAACGTGGGAGATTGTGCCGCAGAAACCGACGCTGAGCATTGACGTGAATGTCACGGAGAAGCCGGATTACCACGCGCGGAAGATATGGCCCGGCTTTGGCTGGCTCAAAGAGCGCGAGACCGTGTGCGGCGAGTGGAACCGGCGGAATCGCGCCACGTCCGGTATCACGCTGAGTTCAGGCCATGCCTACGACGGCATCATGAAGCGCCATGAGGCTGAGTTTGCGCAGCACCCGGAGTATGTGGGCCTCGTGAACGGCGAAAGGAAGGGAAACAAGTTCTGCATCTCGAATGCGGAGTTGAGGAAGCTCGTTGTGGCGGATGCTTTGGCCCAACTCGAGAAAAATCCCGTGCTCGACTCGATCTCCAACGAGCCGAGTGATGGCGGCGGCTGGTGCGAGTGCGCGGAGTGCACGAAGATTGGCAATATCACGGATCGGGCGTTGCTGCTGGCAAACGAAGTAGCGGAAGCCGTGAATGCGAAGCATCCGGGCCGCATCGTCGGCATGTACGCTTACAACGAGCACTCGCCGCCACCGTCCATTGAGGCGCATCCGCAGGTCGTCGTCGGCATCGCCACGGGCTTCATCCGTGGCGGCTACACGATGGATCAATTGCTCGCTGGCTGGGAAGTGAAGGCGAAGACACTCGGCATCCGCGAATACTACAGCGTGAACACCTGGGACCGTGATCTACCCGGCGCGGCGCGTGGCGGGAACATCGGGTATCTGCGCACGACGATCCCGCACTTTCATCAAAGCGGCGCGCGCTTCATGTCGGCGGAATCGAGCGACAACTTCGGCCCCAATGGTCTCGGTTACTATCTGGCTGGTCGCATGCTGTGGGATGTGAGGGAGGCGGAGAACGTCGAGGCACTCATCGCTGATTTTCTCGACAAATCCTTCGGTTCGGCCAAAGCGCCGATGACGAAATTCTATGCGCTGCTGGATGGCACGAAACGCCAGGCGCTGAGCGATGATCTCCTCGGTCGAATGTTCCGTCTGCTCGATGCAGCGCGCGCTTTGACCAGCGATGCCGCGATCCGCGCGCGACTCGATGATCTCTCGCTCTACACGCGCTATGTTGAGTTGTATCACGACTACGCATCAGCGCAGGGCAAAGAACGGCAGGCTGCCTTTGAGCAGCTCTTCCGTTTCATCTGGCGCACGCGTCACACCGGCATGGTGCATGTGAAGGCGCTGTGGCGCGATCTGCCGAACCGCGACAAGTCCGTCGCGCTGCCAGCCCTGGCGAAGTACAGCGATCCTGAGGCCACGAATCCATGGAAGTCGAATGAGGGCTTCACCGCCGATCAAATCGCCGGGTTCATCCGTGACGGCATCGCGAATCGCAAGCTGCTCGACTTTGAGCCCGTCGCGTTCAGTTCCAAACTCGTGCCTGCGACGGCCTTGAAGCTGCCGCAGGTGCCGAAAGGCAATGCGGGCATCTATCTGCGTGGCGTGCGCGATTTCTGGACGTGGATCGACAAGGAGCCGGCCAGCATCGCGCTCACCGGCAAGGGTGGGATCATTTATACAACGCGTGGCAACGCGAAGGTCGATCTCTACCCGCTCGCCGAGGCGGAGAGCAAGGCGGTGGCGCATTTCGAGATCCCACCGGACAAGGCCGAGCACGCCATCGAACTTAAAACCGGCTTCTCTGGCCTCCACCGCATCGAAGTCAGCGATGGGGCCCAAGGAACACTCATTGCATGGCCTGACGGCATACCGATGACCGTCGTGAGCAGCCAGGAGCAACCCGCGAAGCTCTACGGCCGCTGGCATCTGTATTTCTATGTGCCGAAGGGCACCAAGCTCATCGGTGGTTTCAGTGAGGGTGAGGGCTTCCTGCTCGATCCCGCTGGCAAGACGGCGCACACCTTTGCCGACAAGCCCGGCTACTTCAGCATTCCCGTGCCTGCGGGTGAGGACGGCAAGCTGTGGAGTTTCAAGCACAGCGCGGGCAATCGTTTCCTGATGACCGTGCCGCCGTGTCTCGCCAGAGATGCCAGTGAGTTGTTGCTGCCAGAGGAAGTGGTGACGAAAGATGGGGCACGATGAAATCGACGATCATCCAGCAGGTGCCACTCCGGCTCATCACCGTGAAAGCGAAATCCTTTCCCGAAGGCATCCGTGCCGCATGGCAGGAGATTGAGTTGAGGCGAAAGATCAAAGGTCGAAAGGCTTACGGGTTGATCGATGACGGAGAGTATTTCGCCGGACTCGTCTCCGATGGGGAACTGGAAGAACGCGTGACGGGCTTGCCGGTGATTGAAGTGGCCGGCGGTCCATGTGCGCGGATCAAGCTGGAAGATTGGCAGAAGAACATCGCGGAGATCGGCCCGCTCTTTGCGCAGATGGCGGCGGAGCATGAAGTCGATCCCTCGCGCCCCGCGATGGAGTTTTATCGCAGTTTCACGGAGCTGCATTTACTGCTGCCGGTGAAGATTGACTGAATGGCGGCGTTTTGGGCTGCATGAAAATGATTTTCGTGGTGCTGGCATTGGTTTCAACGTTGCATGCCCAAGACATCGCACCGTTTCCGAAGGCGCATGTGCAGAGTGTGTGGGTGCAGTCGATCTGGGCGGATGGGAGGCACAATGGGTTCCCTGGAATCGCGCGCGTGGGCGACTTTTATTATGTGACGTTTCGCAGCGGCGAGGGACATGGCTCGGAGAAGTCGGACATTGTCGTGATCCGAGCTGCGGCGAAGGATTTATCGAAATGGGAGAAGGTGGTGTCGTTCACGCGGGATCATGACTGCCGTGATCCGCTGGTGTTTGATAACAAGGGCAAGGTGCAGCTCGTGTTTCACTCGAAGGAGGACTTTTACTCGCAGTCGGCGGACGGTGTGACCTGGAGCGAGCCGAAGGAGCTGGAGACGGAGTTTGTGGAACCGAAGGCGGACAGCCGGCTGACGTTCACTTCGCAGCGGAAATGGCTGTTTCGCATTCGCCAAGGGCCGGATGGGGCGTTTTACAGCCTCGGGCGCTGCGGCATTCACGGGAAGGACAGCAAGGGTTCGTTTGGCCTGATTTTGTTTCGCTCGGAAGACGGGGTGAAGTTCAAAGGCATGCACACTTATGGCGAGGGGCCGACGAGCGCGCTGAATCAAGCGGGCGGCACGGGCTGGGGCCATGAGGCGGATGTGGCGTGGACGCCGGACGGCACGCTGGTCAGTGCGATCCGCAATGGCAATCCAGGCATCGTGGTGCTTGGCAAAGCACCGCAGGGACCGTGGAAGGCGTTTGCGACAGATGCGTGGAACTTTGGCGGACCGGCGCTGCATCGCACGAAAGGCGGTGGCATGCTGTTGGCGGCGCGTGCGCTGCCGGAGAAGAAAACGACGGGGTTCCCGTCGGTGTGCAAGGTCTGGACGGTGACGGCGGAAGGTGTGGAGAAGCCGTGGATCATGCCCAGCGGCGGCGATAGCGCGTATCAGAGCTTTGCAGATGGTGTGAGCGGGGATGAAGTGCTTCTCGTCTATTATTCCTCGCACGAACATCCGCAGCCGAAGGGCGTGGGGAACAATCCCGCGAACATTTACCTCGCGCATCTGCGGGTGCGGCATGTGGCGCCGTGAAACATCCTTTCTTATGAAAACGACACTCTACATTCTCGCAGCAGCCTGCAGTGCCTTGTCATCGAGCTTGGCCGATGATCTCGTCAAGCCGCTGGAAGTCCGCCAGGTCTTCGCCAACGGCAAACACAACGCCTTCACGGCGATGCGTCGTTTCAAGGGCGAGCTGTATCTCGCCTTTCGTGCGGGTGACGGACACAACTCACCCACGGCGGACGTGCTGGTGCTGCGCTCGAAGGATGGCAAGGAGTGGCAGCAGACGTTCAAGTTTGATGTCGCGAAAGACGACCGCGACCCGCAAATGGTTGTGACGGATCAGCGGCTGTTTCTTTACTGCCCGTCGATGAACGGCAAGGAACTGACGACCTGGCTCATGTACACCGATGATGGTCAGAAATGGAGCGATGCGGTGAAGATTTATGAGCCGCAGTTCATCCTGTGGAAGCCCTGCATCCATGACGGCGTCTTCTATTCAACCGCGCACAAAAAGGACGAGACGAGCGGCGGTAAGGGACGCGAGGTGCATTTCGTGAAGTCCGCCGACGGCGTGAAGTGGGAGAAGGTCTCGACGATCCGCGCGGGCAACTGGGAGAGCGAGACGACGCTGTATTTTGAGCCGAATCATCATGTGGTGGCCTTCCTGCGCCAGAAATACGGCAGCCCGCAGGCGCAGGTTTTGGAGTCGGACCCGCCGTATGCCGAATGGAAGGCGCGCCCGGCAGGCGTGCCGCATTTCAGCGGCCACAGCGTGCATGTATTCAAGGGCGTGACCTACCTGCTCTCACGCTACACAAAACCGGGCAAAGAGTATGGCTCCATGATCTACACCTTTGCCGATGGCAAGCTCACACCTTACTGCGAGCTGCCTGCTGGCGGTGATTGCGCCTACTTGGAGGCCGTGGAGGATGGCGAAAACATGCTGGTGAGTTATTATTCGACCCACGAAGGCACTACCAACATCTACCTCGCGGCGGTGCCGTTGGTGAGATAGAGGTCGCCAGCATGCCGAACTATTCGCAACTCAACCCGGAACTGCTGGTCGCCACGGTGGAGCAGCTTTCCAAACGTGTTGGCGAGCGTTTCCCACAGGCGGGGCTTTTCAAGGTTTCGCGACACCTGTGTGACATCGCCACCGAATCCCGGAACCGGGTGAGTGAAACAGGACGACGCTCGATCTGGATTCGCTGTTTGATCGGCCTGATGCTGGTGCTGCTCTTGGCGGGAATCGTGATGAGTGTCTTCACGTTCAAGATCCAGCCGAAGCTGGACTCCGTCACGTGGCTGGAATTTGTTCAGGTGATGGAATCCGGGATCAACGACGTCATCTTCGTGGGCGCGGGCATCTTCTTCCTGGCCAGCCTGGAGACCCGCATGCGCCGCCGTCGTATTCTCAAAGCGCTGCATGAACTGCGCTCGCTGGCGCATGTGATCGACATGCATCAGCTCACCAAGGATCCGCAGCGCGCTGCCGGGGTGCTCATTGCCACGCCGTCTTCGCCTCGCAGCGAGCTTTCGCCGGACCAGCTCATCCGTTATCTCGACTACTGCAGCGAGATGCTCTCGCTGGTGGGGAAACTGGCGGCGCTGTATTTGCAACGCTCGGATGATGCGGTGGTGCTGAGCACGGTGGATGAGATCGAAGGACTGACGACGGGCCTGTCACGCAAGATCTGGCAGAAGCTCATGATCATCCATGCCGGGCCGAAATAGCCGGCGTGATGTGGAAACAAAAAGGGCGACCCGGTTTGGATCGCCCTTTGATTAAAATGCTGATGACGTGAATTACTTCACGATGCCGAGCAGCTCGACTTCGAAGACGAGCGCCTCGTTCGGGCCGATGTCACCGCCTGCGCCGTTTTCGCCGTAAGCGAGCTGGGAAGGGATGAAGATCTTCCACTTGGAGCCGACCGGCATGAGCTGAAGAGCTTCAGTCCAGCCTTTGATGACTTCCTGCACGCCGAAGGTGATGGGCATGCCGCGCTCGACGGAGCTGTCGAACACTTTGCCGTCGATGAGAGTGCCGTGGTAGTGAACGTTGACCTTGTCGGTGGCGGCAGGCTTGGGTCCGTCGCCGGCTTTGACGATTTCGTATTGCAGGCCGCTGGCGGTGGTGGTCACACCTTTGCGCTTGCCGTTGTCCGCGAGGAATTTGTCGCCGACGGCTTTGGATTCCTGACCGCGCATGGCAGCTTTGGCCTGCATGCTGGCTTCAAAGGCCTGCATGGCGGCCATGAGTTCTTCCTGGGTATACTTGGGCTTTTCGCCGGCAAGACCGGACTTGATGCCTTCGGTGAGGGCGGTGAGGTCGATGGCGATGCCCTGACCTTTGAATTGTTCGCCGAAATTACGGCCGATGAAGTAGCTGACTTTGTCCATGGGAACGGCGGTGGTGGCAGGGGCTGCGGCCGGCTGCGCTGGCTTGACCTCCTGGGCTTGGGTGGCGGTGGCAGCCGCGAGCGCGGCGCAGAGCAGGGCGATGGTGGGTTTCATATTGGAGGCGCGGAGATTACGCGTCCCGGATACACGGTCAATCAAAGCCTTGGGAGGGCGGGAAAAACCCGGTTGACCCCGCCCCCCCCTTGAAGTACTATCGCCGCCCTTCAAACCAGAACCTATATGCCCGCGAAAATCTACACTGAAAAAGACGCCAGCCTTGCACCGCTCAAAGGCAAGACCTGCGCTGTGATCGGCTTCGGCTCCCAAGGCCACGCCCACGCCCTGAACCTCAAGGAGAGCGGCGTCAAAGTCATCATCGGCCTTTACCCTGGCTCCAAGAGCCGTGCTGTGGCTGAAGAGAAGGGCCTCAAGGTCATGGACACCGCTGAAGCCGTGAAGGCCGCCGACGTCATCTTCTGCGCCGTGCCGGACACGAAGATCGGCGGCGTGTACAAGAAGGACATCGCCCCCCACCTCACCAAGGGCAAGACCCTCCTCTTCTCCCACGGCTTCGCCATTCTCTACAAGACCGTCGTTCCGCCGAAGGATGTGAACGTGATCATGGTGGCCCCGAAAGGCCCTGGCCACATCGTCCGCCGTCAGTACACCGAAGGCAAAGGCGTCCCCGCCCTCATCGCCATCTATCAGAACGCTGACAAGCAGGCCAAGAAGATCGCCCTCGCCTGGGCGCACGGCATCGGCGGCACCCGCGGCGGTGTCCTTGAAACCACCTTCAAAGAAGAAACCGAGACCGACCTCTTCGGCGAGCAGACCGTCCTTTGCGGTGGCGCCAGCGCCCTCGTCCAGGCCGGCTTTGAAGTGCTCACCGAGGCTGGTTACAGCCCTGAGATGGCCTACTTCGAGTGCTTGCACGAACTGAAGCTCATCGTCGATCTGATGAACGAGGCTGGCATCGCCGGCATGCGTTTCTCCATCTCCGAGACCGCCAAGTGGGGCGACGTCAAAGTCGGACCGAAGATCATCGACGCCAGCGTCAAGAAGCGCATGAAAGCCGCTCTCAAGGACATCCAGACCGGCAAGTTCGCCAAGGAATGGATCAAGGAGACCGAGACCGGCTACAAGACCTTCAACAAGCTGCTCAAGGCAGGCGAGAAGCACCCGATCGAGAAGACCGGCGCCCGTCTCCGCGGCCTGATGCCGTGGATCAAGAAGCGCGACATCAAGGGCCAGCAGGCCAGCTACTCGTAAGCGAGGTCAAGACGGTCAAGCATCGTCAAAGAGTCAAAGCAGAGCGCGGATCGGTGACGATCCGCGCTTTTTGTGTGCCCTCACGCCTTGGCGTGAGTCTCGTCGATAGCCCGTGCCGAGGCCTGGCGTGAGTCGGGTGTCTTGAACAAGATCGCGACGCCAATGGTGACGAAGGTGCCGAGCGTGATGCGCCATGGGAAGGACAGCACGAAGGGCTGGTCGATGCCGAGCTTGGTCTGAATGCCGAGCACGTTGCTGAGTAACAGCACGGCCACGATGCCGCAGACCATGGCGATGATGTTGCCTGTGTCGCAGCCGCGTGTCTTGGTGAGCACAGCCAGCAGGAACACACCGAGCAGCGAACCGAAGGTGAAGCCGAGGATGCCGAGCACGAGCGGCAGGATTTCGACCTTCGGATTGTGCGCCATGAACCAGGCCGTCCAGATGCCCACCACGATGATCAGGAAGGCGAAAAATACCGTGCTCCAGCGCAGAACGGCGATGCGCTTCGAATCTGGCGCGTCCGCAGGCAGTCTTGGCAGGATGAAATCGCGCGACAGGCTGGTGGCGAGCGCATTGAGCGCGGTGCTGAGCGATCCCATCGCCGTGGCGAGGATGCCCGCCGTGACGAGGCCGCGCATGCCTGCGGGCATCTCGTTCATGATGAAGAAGGGGAAGACCTCGCGGCTTTCCACTGGCAGCGCCGCGTTCGGATGCGCCAGGTAGTAGGCCTTCAGCAGCACGCCGATGAGGATGAAGGCCGAAACGATCGGCAGATCGACGATGCCGGAGAGAATCGTCGCAAAGGCGCTCTGGCGGCGGTTTTTCGCCGTGAGCATGCGCTGCACCGTGTCCTGGTCGATGCCGTGCGTGCTCATGGTGACGAAGGTGCTGCCGATGATCGCGGCCCAGATGGTGTACTCGCTGGTGAAGACGTTTTTGACCCAGGCCCACGCGCCTGTTTCAGCAGGCTTCGCAAAGTCGAAGAACACGGGTTCCTTGATCACATCCACCACCGCGCCCCAACCGCCGGGGATTTTCATCAGGAGATAAGGAATCGTGAAGCCGAGCGAGGCCACCAGCACGCCCACTTGGATGAAATCCGTCCAGATCACCGCCCGAATCCCGCCCACCGAGGTGTAGAGCGCCGTCAGTAGTGTGACGACCACCACCGCTCCTGCGTAGAGCCAGAATTTTGTGTTCGCATCCACCGCGCCGCCCTGCCACATCGCCACGGCCAGCACGAGGATGATGGCGGAGACATAGAGCCGTGTGCCCATCGCCAGCACACGGGTGAACATGAAGGTGATGGAGGCGAATTTTCGCGTCACCGGCCCGAACCGCGTCTCCAGGAACTCATAGAGCGAGATGACACCGTGCCGGTAAAAAATCGGGATGAACAGGAAGCTCACGATGATGCGAGCCAGCACCGTGCCGATGGCAAACTGCGCGTAGCTCCAGTTCTGCCGGCTGTAACCGGACTCCGGCGCGCCCAGAAACGTCGCCGCGCTGATTTCCGCCGCCAGAATGGACGCCAGCACCGCCCACCAGGCGATTTGGCGGTCTCCGAGCGTGAAACCCTCCACACTGCCGCTCTTGCTACGCTGCGAGAGACCGATGCCGAGGATGATGGCGAAGTAACCGAGGATGACGAGCGCGTCGAGGAGGTAGGGCATGGCGTGTGTGGTGCCGAGTCTCGCCGCAAAGGACCACACGCGTCAAGCCTTCTGGCCTAACCCTTGGTGATGTTCTTCAGCTCCAGACGCGGCAGTGCGCGTACAATGACCCGCTGCTGCACCGATGTTCCACTCGGCGAGACCACCGTCACCTCTTCATACACCTTGCCGCAGTCCGCGTTGGTCAGGGCGCGGTTGATCAGACGTCGTGTGATCACGGTGGCGTCGCCCATGCGCTGGCTGGTGACGTAGCCTTGCGGCGTGACCTGCGTGGTCGCCACAGGCACTCCACGCTTATTATACACCGTTTGAGGTTTGGCACATTGCGTCAGCAGGGATGTGGCGGACAAAGCAAGGACCAGACAGGGGACAGCGAGGGAGTTTTTCATGGTTGGTTGAATCTTCCGCCCGAATGATGCGGACAGGCCATGTTTGATCATGCGCTTCAAGGCGCGTTCAAAATTCTCATTATCAGTGTTTTAACCTAACAGTAATATTGCAAAATATCGCGAGACACATGCTTGGCGGCACGGTTTGACAGTGCTCACGAAAGCCCTCGCACTCTGGCGTTCAGACGCTAGCATCCGCCCCCGAATGTCCGCTGCCACCTTCCTCAAAGAATTCTGCCGCAACTGGCAGACTGTCGGTGCCATCGCGCCTTCCAGTCCGGCATTGGCGGAGCGCATGATGGAAGCCGCTGGTGTCTGGCAGGCACGGCGTGTGCTCGAACTCGGCCCAGGCACCGGGGCTTTGACCCACGCCATTGCCGACATGATGCCGCATGAGGCCAGTTACCTCGGCATTGAGTTGAACGACACCTTCGTCCAGCAGCTCCGTCCGCGTTTCCCCAGGATGCGCTTCGAATGCGCCGGGGCGCAGGAATTTGATTTTACCCAGGCGCTTCCAGCAGGTGAAACCTTTGACGCTGTCATCAGCGGTCTGCCTTGGACGGCCTTCCCGCGTGGTTTGCAGGAGGCGATCCTTGGCAATGTGCTCCCGCACCTCGCTCCCGGCGGCTGTTTTGTCACCTTCGCCTACTGGGGCTTTCATCAACTGCCCAGCGGCCGGCGTTTTCGCGGCCTGCTGCATGAGATGACTCACGGTGTCGAAACCAGCCGTGTCGTGTGGCGCAATCTGCCGCCGGCCTTCGTTTACATCGCTCGCAAGGCCTGAGCTGGCGTCACTCCGCCTGCTTCTTCTTTTTGCCTTTGCCCTTCTTTTTGGGTTCAGAACTGGTCTGTGGCGTGTTCTTCGTCGGCATCGGCGCTATGATCGCCTCTCTCCACATGAGCATCTTCGCATGCAGTTTCTTCGCCTTTTCCGGCAGGTCAGCGGCAAGGTTTTTCGTCTCGCCGATGTCATCCTTGAGGTTGTACAGCTCAAGTCGGCCATCTTCGAAGAATTCCATCAGCTTCCAGTCGCCGACTTCGATCAAGCCCACCGGCGTCGTACGCCAGGTGTTTTCGCCTGCGCCCAGATAACCGGGAAAGTGCTGATAAATCGCCTCACGCTTCAAACTGGCCGCTGCATCGCGAAACAACGGCACCAGACTCTCACCATCAAGCGGCTGGCCTTCAGGAGCCGCCGCCTTGCCGATCTCCGCGAATGTCGGAAACAAATCCACATGGATCGTCGGCACATCGCAGGTCGATCCCGCCTTCGTCACGCCCGGCCAGCGTACGATGAGAGGCACTCGCGTCCCGCCCTCATACAAACTGCCCTTCCCGCTGCGCAGCGGGGCGTTGTCCGTGGTGTCACCGCCTTTTTTGATGCCCTCGCGCGTGTAACCGCCCACGCCGCCGTTGTCGCTGCTGAAAATGAGAACCGTGTTGTCGGCCAGTTTCAGTTCATCCAGCGTCGCCATCACGCGGCCAACGCTTTCGTCCACGCTTGCGATCATCGCCGCATATGTCGGATTGTTGTGGCCGCCGACGCCCGCCTTGTCCTTGAACTTCGCGATCAGCTCCGGCTTCGCTTGATAGGGTGAATGCACGCCAAAGTGCGGCAGGTAGAGGAAGAACGGCCCGTCCTTGTGCCGCTGGATGAAATCCACCGCCTTGTTGGTCAGAAAGTCCGCCAGATACTCGCCTTTCGGATACTCCACCTTCGGCTGCGTGGCGAAATCGAAGTGCCGGCCCATCGTGACGATGGCCTCGTCAAAGCCGCGCTGTCCCGGATGATACTCGCCGTTTTGGCCGAGGTGCCACTTCCCGAACATCCCTGTCGCATAACCCGCCTTCTTCATCGTCTGCGCGATGGTGACTTTCTCCAGCGGAAGGTTCTCCGCGTTGTCCACCGGCCGCAGCGGCCGCGACTCCCACTCGAAGCGTCCGATGCCGCCCACGGTATAAATGCCCGTGCGCGGCGCATACTGACCCGTCATCAGGGCCGCACGCGTCGGCTGGCAGTTCTGGCAGTGGTGATGCCGCGTCAGCTTCATGCCCTGCGCTGCCAGCTTGTCGATGTTCGGCGTCTCGTAGTATTTGGAGCCAAAGCAGGCCACATCCGTGTAGCCGAGGTCGTCCGCGAGGATGAAGATGACGTTTGGTGTGCGATCAGCGGCCTGAACGAATGACGTGAGAAGGAAAAGGAAGAGCAGGTGCTTCATGCGCCCCTGAACGCAGCCCGCAGCCGTCGGATTGCATCATTTCAGCATCGACATCGGTCAAACCTCCCGCTTTGATCGGACCATGTTCCGCTTCCTCCTTCTTTTCAGCTTTTTCGCCGCGCTGGCCACCGCCGCCGAAACCATCAAGCTTGGCGTCCGTTCTCCAATCACCTTCGAAACTTCGCCACAGGTGTCAGACAATGAGCAGATCAAGATGCGCATGCACGCGATGGAGACACCGCCGCCCTATGATGTCAGCATGGAGAAGTTCGACATCATCGTGCCGAAGAAATACAAGAAGGGCGATCCCCACGGCCTCTTCATCTGGGTCAGCCCCAGCAATGCTCCATCCATCTCGCCCGAATGGGAGGCCGTGCTGGCCGACAAGAAGCTCATCTTCGTCGGCGCTCACAATTCCGGCAACAACCGCGAGGTCTTCGCCCGCATGCGCATGGCCGTCGATGCCAACGACAACCTGCGCGAGCTTTACGACATCGACGACAAGCGCGTCTATGTCTCCGGCTTCTCCGGCGGCGGCCGTGTCGCCAGCATGCTCGGCGTCACGTATGCCGACATGTTCACCGGCGCCATCGCCTTCATGGGCACCAATTTTTACACCGACATCGTCAGCCTCGACAAAACCGAGGTCTTCCAGATGCGCTACATCCCGCACGACGAGATCATGGCTCATGCCAAGAACGAATGCCGCTACGTCCTCGTCACCGGCGAAAAGGACTTCAACCTCAAGAACACCCAAGCCGTGTTTGAGAATGGTTTCAAAAAGGAAGGCTTCAAATCCGTCGAATTGATGAACATCCCCGCCCAAGGTCATCAGCCGCCGAAAGGCGAGTGGCTCAAGAAGGCGATCGATTTCCTGGATGCCGGAGTGAAGAAGCCCTGATCACGCTTTCTTCTTCAACTGCGGGAAGAGCACCACATCACGGATGCCTTCCGCGCCCGTGAGCATCATGATCAGGCGGTCGATGCCGATGCCGATGCCGCCAGCGGGTGGCATGCCGTGTTCGAGGGCGAGGATGAACTCCTCGTCGATCTTCTGTGTTTCCTCGCCGGCCTGATGCTCCAGGCGCTCGCGCTGGACGATGGGGTCGTTCAGCTCGGAGTAACCGGGGCTGATTTCCTGGCCGTTGATGATGAGTTCGTACACATCGACGATGGAATCGTCCTGTGCGTTCTGCTTCGCCAGCGGCACGAGTTCCTTCGGGCAATGCGTGACATAAAGCGGATCGAACTGAGGAGCCTCGACCAGACGCTCAAACACATGCTGCGTAACCTCGTAATCCTCGAAGTTTGGTCCAATCTCGACGCCCAACTCCTTCGCCCGCGCCTTGCGCTGCTCCGGCGTGTATTCATACCACTTCGGATCAACGCCCTTCAGCAGATCCGTGTAGCGAACGCGCTTCCATGGCCGCTCGAGATTGATCGTGCGCGTCACATTGCCTTCTTCGTCCTTGTGCTCGATTTTGAGGCCGCCGCAGAAGGTTTCCGCGAGATGGCAGATCATGCCTTCAACCAGATCGGCCATCTTCTCGAAGTCCGCATAGGCCCAGTAGGCCTCCAGCATCGTGAATTCCGGGTTGTGGCGACGGCTCATGCCTTCGTTGCGGAAATTGCGGTTCAACTCAAAGATCTGCGTGAATCCGGCCACCAGCAGCCGCTTCAAGAACAGCTCCGGCGCGATGCGTAGGAACATCGGCTGGTTCAGCGCATGGAAGAAAGTCTCAAACGGCTTCGCGGCGGCACCGCCAGGAACGTCCTGCATCATCGGCGTCTCGACTTCGAGGAAACCGCGTTCCTGCATGTAGTTGCGGATCGCCGCGACCATCTTGCTGCGTGTCACGAAGATCTCGCGGCTGCGGTCATTGGAAATGAGGTCCAGGTAGCGCTGACGATACTTGATCTCCTTGTCCGCGATGCCATGCCACTTGTCCGGCAGCGGCCGCAGCGCTTTGGACAGCGGCGTGAGCTTCTTGATGTGGATGGACTTCTCCCCGCGCTTTGTGATGAACGTGAAACCCTCCACGCCCACGAAATCGCCAATGTCCACAAGCTGGATGAACTGCGCATACGCCTCATCGCCCACATCGCCTTTGCTCAAGTAGCACTGCATGCGACCACTGATGTCGCCCAGGTCAAAAAACGTCGCTTTGCCCATCTCACGGCGGGATAGGATGCGCCCCGCCACGCACACATCGAGTGCTTCCGTGAAATCCGCCTTCAGCGCACCCGGTTGATGCGTCGTGTCAAACCGGCCGCCAAACGCGTTCACGCCCGCTTTCACCAGTCCGTCGAGCTTTTCGCGGCGGATTTGCAGGAGTTCGGATTCGGAATGTTCGGGAGCAGGTGCTGGCGTTGGTTGCATGGTCGTGCGGATAAGTGGGCCGTGTCTTTAGCCGCTTCCACGGCCTTTGCCACCGCAAACGTTGCCACGCGGGGTCCGGTGTCGCGTTGGGATTTGCCAGACACGGCCATGGATGCCAGTATCGGCCCGCATGCGGCTGCTCCCCACACTTTTTCTCCTCATCTGGCTTTTCACCGGCCTCTCACAAGGTCAGCAGAAGGAATGGCCAGAGGTGCAGAAATTCGCCGCAGAGCTCAAGGACGTGATCTGGGATCTTCAGGGAACAAACTCCCTCAAGCATCTGCGCTTCGATGGCGAAAACTTCCACGCCGTCACGCAGGCGGGCCAGTCGAGAAGCCAGTACAAGGAGCATGCCTTCGTGGATGTCGGCGTGTTCCAACTCGTCTTCAGCGAATCGCGATCCGCCTGGTACTTCGTCAGCGATGATCTCAAGCTCATCACGCCGGTGAATGTGAGCGGCGAGATCGAGTTCAAGGTGGAGGCCGGCACGGCGGTCAAACCGGTGAAAAACTTCCCGCAGGACATTCAGAACGTCGTCTGGGTCGGCGGACCTGAGAAAACGCCGATCAAGCTGCGCTGGAACGGCACGGAGTTCGAAGTCGGTGTGAAGACCCAGGCCTGGGAAGTGCAGAAGGTGCGGCCCATCATCGCCAACCGGCGCGCGTTTGAGTTCGTGCATGAAGGAGATCCGATCTGGATCGCCTTTTCCGCCGATGGTGCGGAGGCTTGGTGGTTGAACATCACGGACGTCTTCGGCGGCCATGCGCGCTCCAATCCCGGCACGGCCGCGCTGGACGCCAAAACAACCGGTCTCACGCCCCAACAAAACGACGTGGCCAATCATGCCGAAGACCTGCTCAAGGCGGGCGACTCCATGCGCGCGGCCACCTTGCTGCGTGAGCTGGAACGCAAGAATGCCGCGAAGCCGGAAGCGCTCCGGCATGTCCAGGAACGCTTCAAGCAATTGAAGCCCTGAGGTGGCTCACCTTGGAGCGCGAGTATGGCGAAGCCTACTCGCCACTTGAGTGCGGGCGGTGGCGCGAATGACCGCAGCGTGGTCGAAGACACCGCAGGAAAGTCAGGCGAGTTGAAAACTCGCGCTCCGTTCACTTCGCGTCGTAAAACGGAAAGAGCTGCTTGATCTCTCCCGCGCTCGGGCGGCGGCCGTACTCGCAGATCTCGAAGGTCTCCGCGTATTTCACCGCCTTGCCCCTCTCCTCGCCATAGAGCTTGATCAGCAGCTCGCGATACTTGTCCGCCTCGCTGCCTTGACGCGCACCCCAGCGCCGCTTCAGCCACGCACGACGCCCCGCCTCATCACTGGCCGGTGGCACGCTCTTCACATGCTCTTCCGAGCCGTTCGCGCCGCCTTCGTAGTGCTGGGAGGTCAGCTCGTGGATGCCGTCGAGTTTTTGGTCGAAGGAGTCATCCACGCTCACGGCGATGTCAGGAGTGAAGGGATACGGCTTCTGGAAACCATCACTCGAATACAGGAAGACCGGATTCTTCTTCAAATGCGGCACATCCGGGCAGATAAACGGCACCGTGACCATGAACGCCGCGTCCTGGATCAGCACGCCGACATAACGATGGTCAGGATGATAATCCCAAGGCCGATGCGCGATCACGATGTCCGCCTTCCACTCACGAATCACACGCGTGATGAGCTTGCGGTACTCCAGCGACGGCACCAGCTCACCATCGTGAATATCGAGTACTTGGGAGGTCACACCGAGCTTTTTGGCGCAAGCGGCGGCTTCGGCTGTGCGGCGCATCGCCAACGGTCCGCCTGCCTCCTTCCAGTGGCCCACATCGCCGTTCGTGACCGACACCAGCTTCACATGATGCCCCAATCGCGCCCACTTCACCGCCGTGCCGGCCGTTTTGTACTCCGCGTCATCAGGATGCGCGCCGAAAACGATGATGCGCAGCTTGCCGTCGCCTTTTTCCTCGGCGTGCAGTGAGAAAGAGGTGAGCGAGACAGCAAGAACGGCAAGGAGAGTGGAGAGTCGGTGAATCATGGCGGCGTGAATTACGCCGCCACGACACAGGCTCTCGCGAATTACTCCTCCGCCTTCGGCTCCGGCAGCATGAAGCCGATGAGGAAGCTCAGCACCACGATGCCGGTGGCGACAATGCCCGCAGCTTTCGCGACATGCATCGGCAGCATCGGCCCGGCCCCGGCGAGCATCGGGGCGACGAGATTCGTCGTAACAAAGGCCATGCTGGTGCCGATCATGCGTCCGCCGACGTTGGTGGCGAAGCTGCCGCCGGTGCCGCGCAAGTGCATCGGGAACACCTTCGGCAGGTATTCACCGAAGTAGCTGAACTGCGCCACAGTCAGCAGGCCGCAGACGGCGTAGGACCAGAGGAAGGCGTTTCCGCCCTGCTCGAAGAAGTAGAAATAAGTCAGCGGCAGAATGATGAGCGCTGGAATTTGGAAGACCTTCAGCAGCGCCACGCGGCTGATGCCCCAGATCAGCAGCAGCGCCAGCAGGATGCGGCCCACGAGCCCGCCCATCTCCTGATGGAACTGCACCGTGTCCGCCATTTTCTTCACCTCATCATTGATGGGCTTCTGCTGCACGAAGTTCTCTTTGATCTTCGCCACGAGCTCTTTGCGGGCCGGATCGGTGGCGGAGAGGGCGTTGAGCTGCTTGTTGAGCTCCTCACCCTGCTTGCGCAGCGGGGCCAAAGCCTTCGCCTGCTCTTTCAATTCGGGCAAACCCGGTGTCACACGCGCCACCGTGACCTGCAAGGCGCCAAACGCGATGCCGTAGGCGCAGGCGGACAGCGCTGCCGTCACCAGGGTCACACGGCGCAGCTCCGGTGCGAACAAGGCGGCGAAACTCGGGCGCTTGAGCAAGCCAGCGGCCTTCTTGTCCTTCCACACCTGCGATTCAGGCACAAACGGCAGCAGCAGCGCGATGGGGATGGCAGGCAGGATGCCCGTCATCAACAGATAGCGCCAGGAAGCGGGATCACTGGAGCCGAGACCGGCTGGCAGGCCAATGTGTGGCAGGTCGGTGCCGTATTTGCTGATCCACACGCTCACCACCGTCACCAGCACGCCGCCGAGCGAGGCAAAGGCCTGCGTGATGCCCAGCCACTTCTCCTTCTGCTTCTTGTCCTGAAACACTTCCGCCAGCCAGGTGATCGCCGCCACAAACTCCACGCACACACCGATGAAGGTCGTGCTGCGGAAGAAGATGAACATCTCCAGCGAGGTCGCATACG
>CAMCWM010000039.1 GCA_945882215.1 Akkermansia muciniphila
CATCGCCGCTTGGCGGCATCTGCGAGCACTTTGGCTTCAAAGAGCGGCCGGTGGACGTGATGCTGACCTTGTTCGCGGCCAATGGCTGGGTGGAGAATCAAAGCGGCACCTTTCATGCCTCGGCGACGGCGAAGGAGCATCTCCGTGCAGGTTCGGTCTGGGATGTGCGACCGTACTATGCCTCGCTGCATGATCGCCCCATCGCGCGGGATTATCTGGAAGTGCTCAAATCCGACAAGCCCGCAGGCTGGAGCGGCGACAAAGCATCCTTCGACTGGCACAAGGCGATGGAGCAGGAGGACTTCGCCCGGAAATTCACCGCAGCGATGGATTGCCGCGGCTTGTATCTCTCCCAGGCACTCGCGAAGAAGCTCGATCTCACCGGTCGCTCCTGCATGCTCGACATCGGCGCAGGCAGCGGCATCTACGCGTGCTCCATCGCGGCGCAGCACACGCATTTGAAGGCCATCGCGTTTGATCAAGAGCCGGTGGATCGCATCGCGGCTAAATTGATCGCCGAACGCGGCTGCGCGGAACGAGTGAGCGTGGCGACGGGGAACATGTTCGATGGCTTGCCGGCGGGATGCGATGTGCATCTTTATTCCAACGTGCTGCATGACTGGGGCGTGCCTGAAGTGAAGAAACTGCTCGCTGTTTCACACGCGGCGCTGCCTGCGGGCGGAATGCTCATTATTCACGATGCCTTCATCAGCGCGACGAAGACCGGACCGCTGCATGTGGCCGAGTACTCGTGCCTGCTGATGCATTCCACGCAGGGGAAATGCTACAGCACGAGCGAATATGCGGCGTTGCTCGATGAGGCCGGCTTCACGCCGGGCGAGTATCATGACACCGCTGTCGCACGTGGATTCATGACAGCGATTCGCAGATAATTGAAAATGAATCAAAGAAACACACGCGTCCTTCCGTCTCAGAACACGCTTATGAAGCTCCTTACTCTGCTCTCCCTCCTTGCTGTGGCCGCCACTGTGCGTGCCGAAACCACTCTCACGATGACCGGCGTTCACAACTGCTGCAAAGGCTGCGCCAACGGCATCATCAAAGCTGCCGCTGATTTCAAAGACGTGACCGTCACGCCAGAAGGCAAGAAAGTGACGATCACCACGAAGAAGAAATCCGACGCGAAGAAAGTCGCTGAGGCGATCATCGGCGCTGGTTACTTTGGCACCATCGAAGGCGATGAGTCGGAATCGAAGTCCACCAGCAAGCCTGCAACGGCAGCGAAGCCTGAAGCAAAACTCACGAAGGCAACGGTGTCCGGCGTGCATCTCTGCTGCCAGAAGTGCGCGACCGCCGCGACCGATGCTGTAAAATCAGTGGCAGGCGTCACGAAGTATGAGATTGTTTCCAAGGCTGAGTCTTTCACCGTCGAAGGTGAGTTCGCCAAGGCCGACCTCGTCGCCGCGCTGAACAGCGCTGGCTTCGCGGGCGACATCAAATAATTACCGCAACCAACAACGAGCGGGGCCGGGGCTTGCGAAAGCGACCCCGGCTTTCTTTTTGTAGTGCAAGCGTCCCGCTTGCAGACGGCAACCGAGACGGTTGCGCTACACCATCGCCAACGCGTCCTCCACGCTCGCGCCGTCATGCACCATCGCCATCAACGCACGGGTGATGCCTTTCGGATTCGGGTGCTGAATGACGTTGCGGCCATAGACGATGCCGGACGCGCCTTGTTCGAGGAGACCTTGCGTGCGTTCGAGGATTTCACGGTCGCTCACTCGGCCACCACCACGCACGAGCACGGGAATGCCGGAGGCGGCTTCGATGACTTTGTGGTAGATGCTCACATCGTCGGTGGGATCGGCCTTGATGATGTCGGCGCCGAGTTCGACAGCCTGACGTACGAGGTAGGTGATGGCGGTTTCGTCGCCATTGACCATGTAGCCGCCGGCTTTTTCATTCGGTTGGAACACCAGCGGCTCCACCATCATCGGCATGCCGTAGTAATCGGCCTGAGGCTTGAGTTTGAGGATGTTCTCGACGCACTCGGCATGCACTTCAGGCGCCCCGGGGATTTGGAACAGGTTCACGCACACACAGGCGGCATCATAGCGCACCGCTTGGAGCATGCAGTCTTCGAGCATGAGGCTGAAGCGGCGGTTCTCGGGCAGCGTCTTGCCATAAATGTTCGCCACATCGGTGCGCAGCACGAGGCTGGGCTTCTCGCGGCCCGGCATCTCCTGCAAATGCCGCGCCATGCCGAGCGTGAGCTGGATCGCGTCCGGCGCGGCCTCGACGAGTGTCTTCACCACCGTGCGCATGTCCTCGATGCCTTGGAGGAACCCGGCTTGGTTGAAGAAGCCGTGATCGACGGCCACATCGAAGCAGCGGTTGGACTTGGCGTTGAAGAGGCGTTTGAGGCGGAAGGATTTCATGGTGGGGGTGAGCATTTACAAGCGCACCGGGAAGCGGTCAACTTTCGGAAAGTAGTCCAGTTGCGCCGCAACTGGAGTTTGAATCCCGGTTACGGCGCAACCGGGCTACTTTACAAGGCCGCTCGCAAGATCGTGACCAGCTCGTCATGCGTCAATGAAACCGGATTCGCCTTCATGCTGCTCGCAGCGGCGGCTTTGCGGGCGATTTCGTCGAGATCGCTGTCTTGAATGCCCCAGGCGCTGAGTTTGGGAATTTGCAGGCGCTGGGTGATACCGTGCAGCCATGCGATGGCATCACCACCAAGCATGTGATCGACTTGATCGAACTTGGCGCGGTTTTGAACGCGTTTGGAGTTCGCTTCCCAAACGGGAGCAAGCAGCGCGGCGCAGACAGCGCCATGTGGCGCGTGAAACATGCCGCCAATCGGTGCGGCGAAGCCGTGGACGGCCCCGAGACCAGCGTTGGCGAGAGCAATGCCGCTGTTGAGAGCGCAGAGGGCCATATCCTCGCGTGCGTCGAGGTCGTGGCCGTTTTGAAAGGCGCGTTCGAGCGAACGCACGGCACGCTGAATGCCGTCGAGGCACAAAGCGTCGGTCATCGGCTGCGCACGCGAGCAGACGAAGGCTTCGAGGCATTGCGTGAGCGCGTCCATGCCGCTGGCGGCGGTGACATGCGGCGGGAGGTCGACGGCGAGTTCGGGATCGATCAAGGCGATACGCGGCAACATCGAGAGATGGCGCAGGCTGGCTTTGACGCGATGCTCCTCGCTGGCGATGACGGCGTTGCGAGTGGCCTCGGCTCCGGTGCCGGCGGTGGTTGGCACGGCGAAGAACGGCAGCGGCGCGGCTTCAAGCGGCTTGCCTTCGCCGATGACTTCGATGTAGCGCATCAAATCGCCGGGTTGTGTGCTCATGGCGGCGATGGCCTTGCTCGCATCGACCACACTGCCGCCGCCGATCGCGACGATGACGTCGGCCTTGTGCTGCTTCGCGAGTTCGACACCGCTTTGGATGTCTTGGACCGTCGGCTCACCGCAAATCGATTTGATGCCAATATAAGGCAGCCGGGTTTCCCATTGTGCTGGGCGGCTGCCGGTGATGAGGAACACGCGCTGGCCGAATTCGGCGGCGAGAGCAGGCAGTTCGCGGATCACGCCGCGGCCAAAGATGATGCGCTGGGCGGTGGCGAATTCAAAACGGTTCATCGGCTCAGCGTCATGACGCATTCGAGATGCTTGGTCTGCGGGAAGAGGTCGAAGGGCTGCACGGTGCCGAGCTGGTAGCCGGCCTCGGTGAAGAGAACGAGATCACGCATCTGTGTGGCGGGATTGCAGGAGACATAGACGACGCCTTTCGGGCCGAAGGCGAAGAGCTGCTGCAAAAACTCGGGGCTGCAACCGGCACGCGGCGGGTCGATGAGCACGATGGTGTCGGCCCCGGCATGCGGCACGTCTTTGAAGACATGCTGCGCATCGGCGGCGATGAAGCGGCAGTTCGTGAGCGCATTGATTTCGGCGTTGTGCGCGGCTTTTTTGACGGCGCTTTCGGAAATCTCGACGCCGATGACTTGCTCGAAGTCGCGGGCGCCGCTGATCGCAAACAAGCCGCTGCCGCAGTAGGCATCGACGAGGTATTTCGCTCCGGTGGCCTTGGCCTCGTCGATGGCATGGCGGACGAACTTGGGCAGGATGAAGGGATTGTTCTGGAAGAAATCGCCGGCCTGGAACTCGAAGCGGATGCCGTCCACGTCTTCGACGGCGATTTCATCGTTGCGGGTGAGGACGCCGTTCTTCGCGGCACGCATGAGCAGGGTGGCGCCATTCTTGAAAGCATCGGCATTCGCGCGGGCGCGTTCGCGCACTGCGGCAAGCTGCGCGTTCAGCTCGGGCATGGCGATGGGGCAGTGCTCGACATCAACCATCGCATTGCGCGTTCGGGCGCGGAGGAAACCGATGGCGCCGATGCCGCCGCTCTTCGGGCGATGAAAGTGAGGCGTGATCTTGGAGCGGTAGCCGTATTCGACGGGCGAGGGAATGACCTCGCGCACGGGGTGCTCGATCTTCGCCATGTGCTTGAGCAGTTCGGCGACCTGGCGCTGCTTTGACTGAAGCTGCTCGGCATACGCGAGGTGCTGATACTGGCAGCCGCCGCACTGGCCGAAGAGCGCACACTTGGGTGTGACGCGGTTCGGTGCTGGTTCCAGCACCTCGATGAGATCGGCCTCGCTATAGTTCTTGTGATTGCGAAAGACACGGCACTTCACCCGCTCACCGGCGAGAGTGAACGGCACAAACACGACCCAGCCATCGACACGGGCGACGCCGGCACCCTCGTTGGTGAGGTTGTCGATCCTGACGTCGAGCTCCTGATGGTAGGCGAAGGGATGCGGATTGAATTTGCGCGGCGGTTCCATGCGGCGCGTCACTTCTTCTCCGGGTTTTCCATGATCATGTAGGTGCGGCCTTTGACGTCGCCGTTGAAGGGATTGATCGTCTCGATCTTCAATTCCTTGAGCACGGTGGCTTTGTCCACTTTCTGCACCTTGGTGACCTGGTATTTCTTCACGACCTTGCTGTTGCGGTCGTAGGCCTCCATTTTTGCGGCACCGCCGCTGCCCTGGTGCACATAGACGTCCACGACATAATACGGGCCGTCTTTTCCAGGATTGGTGACGCGCACGATCCAGCACTTCTGTCCGCTGACGCGAGCCTCGCCCATCAGTTGCGGACGTGGCCAGTAGAGGAAGCGCAGGGAGAGATCCTCATAGTTGAACGCCATGCCGCGTACGCTCGCGCCGTATTGACTCCCCTGAACCTGCGAGGAGCCGCCAGCACGCACCTGATAGAGCGTGGCGGGCGTGGTGTTCAGGTCGAGGTGGACGATCTCCTTCGGCTCGTTGGTGAAAAGGAAACGCATGACCTGGTTTTCCATCGTGAGAGTCAGCGGTTCGATGCGGCCCGTTGCGTCGTCGCGGAGATGGCCGCTCATCTTGTGGTTTTGCAGGGCGTAGCTGAGGCGCACGATGCGGAGGATTTCCTCGGCGGTTTTTGGCTGGGCTTCCTGAGCGCGCAGAATGGGCGCGAGCAGCAGAGTGAGGAGAAGGAGGCGTTTCATGGTGATTGGGAAGGGGATGAGATCCAAGACGACGCTTTGACACGCGGGCGGCGTCCACTATTCAATGCGCTCAACCACCATGCAGCGCCAGCGCTTTCTCTTTGCCGCCCTTGGCCTGCTCACGCTCTGGCGCTGGGCCCTGCTGCCGACGCTGGAACTCGCGCCGGACGAGGCGCTGGCGGTTTTTCGCGTGAAACACGGGCATTGGGGCGGATTTCTCGAAATGGGCCCGCTGGTGCCGTTGTTCGTGCGACTGGGCATGCTGATCGGTGGGGCGGGCGAGTTTGGCGTGCGTTTCTTCGCGCCGTTGCTCGCGCTGGCGGCCTCGCTCGCGGTGTGGCGGCTGATGCGCGGCCTGTTTGACGCGCAGATCGCCGCCTGGGCGGTGGTGATCGTGAATGTGCTGCCGGCTTTCAATCTCGCCGCCGTGACACTCACTTCGTCCACGGTGGTGTTTGCGCTCGTGCCGGTGGCGGCGCTGTGTCTGCGCATCGCGCTGGTGCATGCGCATCCGCTGCATTGGGCCTGGTGGGCTGCTGCGACGTGCGTTTTCGGCACGGTGCTGGCACAACCGCCAGCCTTGGGGGCGATGGCGTCCGTGGCGCTGGTTTTCGCGCTGCCGGAACGGCTGCGGCATCATCTGCATGCGTCGGGATTCCTCGTGATCGTCGCGGCTTGGGTGCTGGCGGTCCTTTACTGGCTGATCTGGCAAGGCGGTTTCGCGTGGCCCGAGTGGCGGCTGGTTCCGAATCTGTTCCGCTGGTCCGTGCTCGCCTCGCCGCTGCTGCTCGTGTTATTCGTGCTCGCTGCGAGGATGGCGTGGGATCGTGCCACGCTGATGTCACAACGCAGCCTGCCGCTCGCGATGCTGCTGCCGCTGGCAGCGCTGGATCTGCTTTACGGGCCGAATCATCGCTGGCCGGACATGGGCGGCGCGGTGTGGATGATTTTCGCGGCCATGCTCCTCGCGCATCGCGGCACGGTGCTCGGCGGCATCGAGAGCGAGGAGAAAATCAGCCTGCGCACCATCGCGCTCGTGCTCGCGGCTCTGCAAAGCGCCTTCCTGCTGCAAACCGACCTCCCGCGCACGCTGGGCCTGCCGTGGCGGTTTTCGCGGCAAATCGACACCGCGTCCGATTACACGCATTTTTTCACCGCAGATCCCTCCAAGGCCATGCGCGGCTGGCGGGAGAGTGCGAAACTTGTTTCGGCGATTTTAAAGCAGACGGAAGGCAAGGACGCCTGGTTCGTGGTGGCGAATGACTGGCGGCTCGCGGTTGAACTCGATCACTACCTCGGGCAAACCGAGCCGGTGATGTCGGTTCAGGACGATCTGCATGCTCAAACCGGCCGCAGCGCCATCTTTGTCACCGATGATCCCGCCGCCATCGCGCCGCCTGCGACCTTGCAGGCCCGCTTCGGGCGCTTCGAGGTTCTTTCCGTCGCCCGCGTCATGCATGCGGGCAACGAGGTGCGCTGGCTGAAAATCTTCGCTTGCCACGATTATCGAGCGCCCGACTTTTGACGCCCTTTTGTCCGCCCATGCCTTCTTCACCCGCCATTTCCATCGTCGTGCCTCTTTACAACGAGGAGGACAATGTCGTGGAGTTGCAGAAGCAGATCGACGCAGCCCTGGCGGGGCGGGATTATGAACTCGTGCTCGTCGATGACGGCTCGAAGGATCAGACGCTGGCCCGCGTGCAGCGCGGCGACCGGGTGCGGGTGATCATCTTTGAAAAGAACAGCGGGCAGAGCGCCGCCATGCATGCCGGCATCTATGGCGCGAAAGGCGATGTCATCGTCACACTCGACGGCGACCTGCAAAACGATCCCGCCGACATCCCCGCCATGATTGCGAAGCTCGACGAAGGCTTCGACCTCGTCTGTGGTTATCGCGCCAAGCGCAAGGACACGCCGTTCAAGCGCCTGCAAAGCCGCATCGCCAACTTTGTGCGCTCCCGTTTCGTCGGCGACCATGTGCGCGACACCGGCTGCACGCTCAAGGCGATGCGCCGCGACTGCCGAGAGGCGCTGCTGCTCTTCAACGGCATGCACCGTTTCATCCCCGCGCTCATTCGCAACATGGGCTGGCGTGTCACCGAGGTTCCCGTGAATCATCGCCCGCGCATTCATGGCGTGAGCAAGTATGGCTTCGGCAACCGTGCCCTGCGTGCCACGATGGACATGTTCGGCGTGCGCTGGCTCAACAGCCGCCGCACGCGCTACAGCATCCGCGAAGAACGGCACGGTTGATGCGTTTCTGTTGTTGACGAAGGCCGCGTGACTCCGGCATGCTGAGAAAATCTTAGACGGATGAACCTGCGCGAACAACTGCGACACCTGCTCCCCGAAATCCTGCCGGACGATCCTGCGGAGGCCATCAAGGGCACCGAGCTCATTCGTCTCGTGCGTCATCGCCTCGGCGAAGGCTACAGCGACGCCACGCTGCGCTACCATTTCTCCATCCTCAGCTACGACCCCACTTCGCCCATCGCGAAGGTCGATCAGGGTCAGGGCTACTACCGCCGCCAGAAAAAAAACGCCGGGCCAAACGGCGTCACGCGCGCAAACCTCTTCGATGAGGAGGGCGACAGCGACCAGTGCTTGTCGCGCTTCCTGCGCATGGTCGCCATTTATGAGCGCCTCAGCCTCCAGCGCTCGCGCTATCCCTTCCTCTTGAACCGCAACAGCAGCGGCGCCCCCAGCATGGAGGGCGAGTGGGACATCCCCGACCTCGTCGTCGCCGACTGGGATCTCGACGCCGGCAGCGACGACGCCCCGCGCTTCGACGCCTCCATGCTCGATCTCCGCCGCCACCTCGGCGGCCCCGAGGTCGGCATCACCGGCGTGCAGTTGAAGCTCAGCGTCTCACTCGAAACCTTCAGCGCCGACTTCTTCCAGGCCCTCAGCGCCACCCGCTGGACGCTGCAAAGCGAGATCGTCATCGCCGAAGGTCTGAATGACGAGGCGCTCGTCGATGCGCTGCGCAGTCTCGGCCATCAGTTCGGTGTCGGCATCAGCAGCCTCGGCATCCAGCTCACGCAGCTCGATGAACTCCCTTCCGCCAAAGAACTCCGCGCCATGAGCGCCGCCGAGTTCGAGGCCGTGCAGAACCTGCTGCGCATCCAAAAAATCACCCTGCCCACGCCCCGTCACAACATCGACTGGCCCGCGCTCAACGCCCTGCGCAAAAAGCACGACTCCGTCGCCGACCTCGTCCGCTGGCTCTCCGACTGCCTCGCGAAGCGACAGCCGGAATGGGTCGGTGGAGTGGTGAAATAAGCTTTCATTCAGCTCATGACGCGCACGAGCTGGGAGAGAATTGATGTGTTGTTCCGGTTTCTCGTTACAGGACTCAAGGCATTACTCTTTGGCTTTGCACTTTGGTTTTTTTTGCTGGCAGTCAGTGCGTTTGATGCGGAGGTCGACTATGAACATCATATTCAGCGACTCTGGCATTGGCCATTCTACTTTTTTCGATCCGATTGGGGGTTGGGCTTGGTCTATGGCGGTGTGTTCTTCTTTGCCGCCATATTAGCTTCGCGTTCGCGAAGGAGCTGTTGCCCTGCGTTGGCTGCTTTCATTGCTTATGCCGTCTTCGTTGTAATGGCAGGCTTACCGAATCCAATGCCTTCCGAATCATATTATTGGGTTTTCCTTTCGCCGTTAATCACTGCTCCCGCTGGTGGATGGTTTGGTGAACGCGTTTTTCGACGATTTCATCGCTGATGGTCTTTCGCATACCCACCCAATGCAAAACCCGGCTGCTTGGCATCTTTTCAAATCTGAAATCGCAATTCGCTCGTGCGACAGAAGCTGCTGAGGTCGAAGAAACCTTTCTGCTTTCGCACGCGTTCCCTAAATCTGCATGACCCGACGCGCCTTTCTCACCTCAGCCGCTGCTTTGGCAGCCCTGCCGCTGCCAGCGGCGTTGCGTGGGAAGCGGATGGGGATTGTGATTCATTCGTATGGGAAGCGCTGGCAGGGGAAATACTCCAGCCTCAAGTTTCCACCGTTCGAGCATGCGCTGGATGTGCTGGATCATGTGCGCGGCCTCGGTGTGGGCGCGTTGCAGATCATGGTCAATGGCTGGACGGCCGAACTGGCCGCAAAGGTGCGTGCCACCTGCGAATCCTACGGCATGCAGCTCGAAGGCAGCATCACGCTGCCGAAAAACGAGAAGGATGTGGTCCGCTTTGAAAACGAACTGCGCATCGCCAAGGAAGCAGGCGCGACCATCTTCCGGTCGGCGACCGGCGGGCGGCGCTACGAGTTGTTTTCCAGCCTGGAGGAGTTCAAGCACTTCAAAGCGAGCGCGTTCAAGTCCATGCAGCTCGCCGAACCGGTTGCGCGGCGGCAGCGCGTGCGGATCGGCATCGAGAATCACAAGGATTTTCATGCCGCCGAGCTGGCGGAGATGCTGGGGCGGCTCAGCAGCCCGCATCTCGGTGCGTGCGTTGATACGGGCAACAGCATCGCCCTTCTTGAAGATCCGATGCGAGTGGTCGAAACACTCGCGCCCTTTGCCGTGACCACACACATCAAGGACATGGCCGTGCAGGAGACGCCCACCGGCTTCCTACTCTCCGAAGTGCCGCTGGGAGAGGGCATTCTCGATCTGCCGCGCATGTTCGCGCTGTTTGAGAAGCACAATCCGCAGATCACCTATCACCTGGAGATGATCACGCGCGATCCGCTGGACATTCCCTGCCTCAAACCCGGCTACTGGGCCACTTTTCCCGACAAACCCGGCACCGAACTCGCCCGCACGCTCACGATGGTACACGAACGCAAGGCCGCGAAGCTCCCCAAGATCTCCGGCCTCAGCACGGAAGCCGCGCTGGAATACGAGGAGGCTAACATCGTGAAGTGCCTTGAAGTGGCCGGAGACAAGCTCGGCTTCAACCTGCCCGCGCCCACCAAGCCGAACGGCAAGGATGAAAAGTGAGTGGTGGTTGATGATCGGCGTGCCGCATCCATGATGCGTGGCCCGTGCCCGAATCTCCTCCAGCCGCTGAATCCACCCCCATTCACGACGCCAAACTGGCGTTGCAGAAGTATTTCGGCTTCCGCGAGTTCCTGGACGGGCAGGAAACCGTGATGGCGAGCATTTTGAGCGGACGCGACACGATGGTCATCATGCCGACCGGCGGCGGCAAATCGCTCTGCTACCAGCTTCCGGCGATGGTGATGGATGGCGTGACGGTGGTGGTGAGCCCGCTCATCGCGCTGATGAAGGATCAGGTGGATGCGCTGGAGCGGCGCGGCATTCCGGCGACGCTGATCAACAGCTCGATCTCGTTGGGCGAGCAGCAAGAACGCATCGAAGCGCTACGGCGGGGCGAGTACAAGCTCGTTTATGTCGCGCCGGAGCGTTTTCGCAGCCGCATGTTCACGAATGCACTGCGGCAGGTGCAGATTGCGCTGTTTGCGGTGGATGAGGCGCACTGTCTCTCGCAATGGGGCCATGACTTCCGGCCGGATTACATGCGGCTGGGCGAAGCGCTGGAGCATCTGGACCGCCCGCAGGTCATCGCGCTGACGGCCACGGCCACGCCGGAGGTGCGTGGGGACATTTTGAAGACGCTGCAACTGCGCGATCCCTACGTGGTCATTCGCGGCTTCGAGCGGCCGAACCTGAGCCTGAACATCGCGCAGACGAAAAGCAGCGGCGACAAATACGAGCGGCTCAAAAAAATCATCACGCAGTACAAGACGGGCATCATCTACTGCTCCACCCGCAAGCGAGTCGAAGAAGTCGGCGAGGAATTGAAGGACTGGAAGATCAAGGTCATCGAATACCACGGTGGACTCGACGACAAGGAGCGTGAATCACGCCAGACGAAGTTCATCACGAAGAAAGCCGATGTCGCCGTGGCCACGAACGCCTTTGGCATGGGCATTGACCGCTCGGACGTGCGGTTTGTCGTTCACTTCGATGTTCCCGGCAGTGTGGAGGCCTACTATCAGGAAGCAGGCCGTGCCGGACGCGATGGCGAGCCGTCGCAGTGCGAGCTGTTCTTCAATTTTGCCGACACGAAGACGCAGGAGTTCTTCATTGATGGCAATAACCCGAGCGTGGAGATCATTCGGAGCGTGTATCAGACGCTGCTCAATGCGGCGGACTCGAATCACGAAGTGCAGGCCTCGATTGATGACATCGCCGACCGTGCTGGGGCCAAGAACAGCATGGCGATCGGCTCGGCGCTCAGTCACCTCGCGCGCAACGGCTACATCGAGCGCTTCGACATTCCCGGGAAGCGCATTCGCGGTACACGGCTGCTGCAGCCAAAGGTGCTGACGCGCGATCTTGAAATCGACATGGACGCGTTGCGCGAAAAGGACCGCCGCGACCGCTCGAAGCTCAAGTCGATGATCGAGCTGTGCTATGACAACCAAGCCTGCCGCCAGGAGCAGATCCTGCGCTACTTCGGCGAGACCGAGAGCACGCCCTGCGGCACCTGCGATGTGTGCAAGGCCGAAGGCGTGCAGCCGCCGCGTGAGGGTACGGCGGAGGAAGTCACCATGCTGCGTCAGGCGCTCAGTGGCATCGCCCGCATGTCCACGAAGCATGCGGATGGCACTTGGGAAGGCCGGTATGGCAAAGGGCGCATCATTCAGATGCTCGTGGGCAGCAAGTCGAAGGAGATCGTCGATGCCGGGCACGATCAACTCAGCACCTACGGCCTGCTCAAGCACGTCGGCACGCAGGCGTTGCATCCGTTGTTCGCTGAACTGGAGAAACTGGGCCTCATCGAGACCAGCACCGGCGAATATCCCATTGTCTCACTCACCGCACAGGGAATCGCGGCAATGAAGGGAGGCCAGAACGTCAAGATGCGCTGGCCGTCGATGCACTCGCCGATGACGAAGCCGAAGGGCAAGACGGCGCTGAACGAAGAACTCGCCGCCCGTGAGCTTGGTTTCGATGATGCGTTGTTCGAAAAGTTGAAGCGCCATCGCACGACTCTGGCGGAATCGGAAGGCGTGCCGTCTTACGTCATCTTCAACAACCAGACACTGGAGTTCATGACGCGGTTGAAGCCGAAAACGATTGAGGCTGGACTCAAGATTCGCGGTGTGGGCGAGAAGAAGGCGAAGGAGTATCTGCCGGACTTCATTCAGATCATCAAGAAGCACGGATGAATGTCGTCAGTAGCGGTACACGGGACGTTTCACGATGCGAGCCTTGCGAATGATGTCCGCCGGATGTTCCGGGGTGCCGCGAGTCATGAAGTTGTCGAGGCTTTTGGAGGCGTCGAGGATGGCGCGGACCTGGCCGCCAATGGTGGGGGCGGGGTTGATGTAGTCGTCGATTCCGGCCACGGCTTTGTAAACGACTGACATTTCGACAACGAACGCGCCATCGAGACGATAAAACTCGCTGCCCGTGAGCAGGCCGGAGCCTGGAGCGCCGGTGGGTTGTGCCGGTGACTCGGGGCGCAGCGTTTTGTAGAGGCGTGCGCGGGTGACGGGGAACTCGAGACGGCTCAGGCGTTGCTCGTAAACCTGACGGCGGCTGGATTCATCACGCGGGAGGATCGTGCAGCCTGCGGTGGTGAGGAGGAGAATGGAGGCGATCAAGCGGGTCATGCCGGAGCATAGACCACCGATCCGATGATTGACGCGAAATTGTGCAATTTCACTTTGCCTCAACAGCTGTGCTGAAGCTGGAAGCTTCGCCAACGGAGGTGGGGGCAATGAGTGATTTGTGAAACTCGGTCTGGGCGGGAAATTTGGCGATCGTCGCGGTCAGCACGGCATCTGCGGCGGCATTGGGATGCTGCTGGTTCAAAGCAACGAGAGCGAGGACATCGCTGATGGTGGGCTGTTTGGAGCCTTGCACGAGGAGTTGTTGCGCACGGTGGGCGGTGGGGAGGTCATCGAGCTGGATGGCAAGGGAAGCGATCTGGCGGAGCGTGGGTTCGTCGAGATGCTCGCCGGGAATCTGCTGCAAAGTGCGCAGGGCTTGGGGGACTTGTGCATTACGGAGCTGCAGATGTGCGAGCTTCTGCAAGGCGGGGACGTCGCCGGGGAAGCGTTTGAGAAAACCTTCCCACAGCGTGGGTGCGGAGGCGCTGCCACGCAGGGTGACGTCGATCTCTGTGAGCAGACGCCAGCCAGCACGGTTGTTCGGCGAGGTTTTGAGATGTGTGGCGAGGAGATCGCGCGCGGGAGAAGGTGCGTTGCCATCAGCGAGTGACTGGGAGAGTTCGAGGATTGAAAAACGGCGCTGCAAGGCGGTGAAAAGCTGCGCGAGTTCTTTGCCACGACCGATCTGTGTGGCGAGAGCATGCAAGCGGGCGAGGACGCGGGTTTCACCGGCGGCGGCGAGGCGGAAGAATCCGTCGCAGGCGATGCTGGTATGCTGGTGGCGGTCGGCGATGGCGGCGGATTCGCTCAACCAGCACAAGTAGTCGGCGGAGACGGTTTTCCCGGCGGCGATGTCTTCGACGGTGAGTTTGTGATCGGGGAAAGTGCGCAGGTGGCGCTCGATCCAAGGCAGCAATTCGGCGGACTCCCCAGCGGCATGCGTGGCGAGCAGCGCGCGCTGCATGAGGCGCGGCGGAATGGCCGCGTCGAGTTTCAGGGAGCGCAATTCATCGAGCACGATGCGGCTGGCCTCGGCGTAACGCGTGCCTTCGAGCAGGAGCGTGGTCTGCAAATCGAACGCGTCGTCGCGTTGCACAGCATCGAGGCGTGGTTTGGATTCATCGAGCCAGACATTGACGACACGCAGGGCCGCCGCCGGACGGCGGGCGAGACGCGCGGCCTCGGCGAGGTTCAGCACGTTTTGCCATGAGGCGGCGGGAGATTCGCAGGCGCGCACGTGGATTTCGAGGGCGAGGCTGAGCTCGTTGTTTTCGACGGCCTGCGAGGCGAGCAGTTCCAGCACTTCGATCTTGTGCGGTTCTTCGAGACGATCGCCTGATGCCGAGATGAGCAGACGGCTGTCGTCGATGAACGGCGCGTCGGGGCGGGTGAGTTCGGCAAAGATGAGCGCGGTGTTGAGCGGGCAGGGGGCGTGAAGAGGCCCCTCCTGCACCGTGAGCTGGCGCAGACGCTGCTCGGGCACGGTTTTGCGCCACTCCTGCAAAGCCCGGACCTCGCGCTCAGGCAGCATGGCGAGTTGAAAGACGGCGGCCTGCTGCAGGTGTTTGGGCGCATGCGCGAGATGTGCGGCGATCTCGGTGCGCGTGACTTCGAGCAGTGAATCGCCTTTCGTGGACGCGGGGTCGTTCGCATGCAAACGCCAGCCCCAGGCGACGGCCAGAGATGCGTAGGAAAGGATGAGCAGGGAAACTTGGCGTGAGCTGCGTGACATGGAAAGAATGACGAAATCCGAATGAGGAATGACGAATGATTTCAGCGCATCGCGGCCTGGGTGGCGGGAGGCAGGGATTGGAGGGAGACGGTGGCGCGGCAGGCGAGTTCGAGGCGCACGGTGCCCTTGCCGTCCGCCGTGGCGGTGTAAGGGCGGCCGTTTTCAAGGTAGGCACACATGCCACGCGGCTCGAAGCCGCCGAGGACGACTTCCACGGGGCGCAGATCACGCACCTGGAAAGTGGCACGGCGCGAGGACAGCTCCATGAACTCGACCGGGGCGCTGCTTTCGGCGAGATGGACGTGTTGTGAAGGTTTGTTCTTGGTGAGAACGAGCTCGGTGCGCGCTGTGCCCATGGTGTGGATGTAAACCTGGCCCTGATGTGTGGTGTAACCGGAGACGCCCTGGCATCGCGCCATGTCGGGCAGGCCAGCAGCAACGGGGAGACGCAGGCTGCGACTATCGCCTGCGTTGAGGATGATCCAGCGATTGTCACCGGCGCTGAGGATGCGTGTGTGACGTGCGTCACGAATGCTGGCGGCATAAGCGGCGGCGGTCATGGCATGCAGCGGCTCACCAGCGCAGGCGTCGAAGGTTTGTTCGAGCGCGGTGACGCCCTGCTCGGTGCGCACGTCGGAAAAACGGCAGCGCACGGCCAGCGGCGTCAGGCGAATCGAATTGAAACCAGCCGCAGCAGCCGGGGTGGTCATTGATGCGGTCTGCGAGGCTGCGGGAAGATGCTCGACATTCATGGCGCGGCAGAAGCGCAGTGCTTCAGCGCTGGGCGCGGTGTTGTCGGGCCAGAGCATGAGGTTCACCTCTTTGCCCAGCGGGAGCAGCCGACGATGGATGTAGTTCATGGAGCCGGCGATCTCGCGTTCCATGTCGTGGCGCGTGGTTTTGGCGCGATCATTGAGCGTGCTGCTGATGTCGATGCCGGCGGTCCATTTTGATGGACGGGAGAAGGAATTCGAGGCGGCCTGCACCTGCGGCATGTCAAACAGGCTGCGGGCGATGTGTTCGAGACGTGGGGCGTCGGTGGCGTTCTGCTTTGGCAGCCAGCAGCGCATGTCAGCTTCGCAGACGGACACGGTGACTGGCAGCAGGTAGCGGTCGAGGATGCGATCACGCATGACTTCGGCGCAGAGCGGGAAGCCGGGCAGGGTGGTGGGCTCGGAGAAACCGGTGCTGTCGATGTGGCTGTAGAAGACACGACGGCCGTCGCGCGTGGTGGTGTCGGGAACGGGAGCCAGCGTGACGTCGCCGAGCCATTGTGTGAGGAAGGCGGCCACGTCGATTTGAGGTTCAGCGGTTGTGATTGCGGGTTCGATCCAGGCACCGCCCCATTTGGTGAGGAAGGCCTGATCGAAGCGATGGTCGGAGCCGAGCGCATCCTGACCATGCAAGGCGAGGACGATGCGGGCGTCGGCGGGGGCTTCGAGGTCGAGGAAGCCGAGCGTGCGTGCGGTGATCCTCGCATTCGCACGCAGCAGGGTGGAATCCATGCTGGCGACGTTCGTTTTGACGAGGCGTGCGGGTGCTTTGGCGCTGCCGCCGAGGCCGAGATGCTGCATGGCGAGATGCCGTGCGGCCTCGTCGGTGAATGGCATGCCGGTGAGGAGCAGCGGGATGTTTCTGGCACGCAGCGAGGGCAGCCAGGCGGCGAGGGTGCGCTGCTGTTCGGCGCTGAGCACGAGGCTGGAGTCAAGGATGACGGCGGCGAAGCGGTGATCCTGCGGGAGGAAATCAGCACCAGTGACGTTGCGGAAGTCGAGCTCGCAGCCGAGCCATTCGAGCGGCTGACGCAGAAGGCGTGCGGTGGTCGTGGCGTCAGCGGCGGCGGCTGTTTCACCAACGTGCTGCTTGTCCCAGCCGTGCAGGACGAGCACACGGCGGGAGATTTCCTCCAGCGGGCCGAGATTGATGCCACTCAATACAGGTGTGGTGATAAAGGGAAGGGTGCCGATGGCGGTGAGGCGTTGCGCGGCCTCGCGGCATGCTGAGCGATCATCAGCAGGGGCATAATCGACGGCGAAGACCCGCATGCCCTGCATCTGGACGCTGCGGATGAGGCGTGAGAGGCGCTGTGTTTCGGCGATGGGCGTCCAGTCCACCGTGTTGTTTTTGCCTTCACGAGTGTAAACGCCGAGCGCGAGAAAACCGTCGGCCACATGAACGGCTTCGATGCCAAGACCGAGATGCAGATCGAGCAGGAGGTGTTTGTCGGGATAACGCTGGCGCAGCGTGGCGGCGAGTGTGAGCACGGCGGCGCGGGAGTCGGGATTCGCTGCTTCTTCACCGAGGCTGAGCACGAAGCCGTCGAAGCCCTTTTTCGCCACCGGATCGACGAGCGCTTCGACGGCCCAGGCGATCCATCGAGGATCAGCGGGATCGACGATGCGGGTCCGCTTGCCGGAGGCGGGCGGCTTGGTGGACACCTGGCGGTCGGCAGCCAGCATGGCCTCGCGTGATCCGGTGCGCACATGAGCGAGGTCGAGCAGCGCGAGGTAGCGGTTTCCTTGGGCATGGCCGGGCTCCATGTCGAGCTCCGCATGTGGATGGAGCACGCAGAGATCGAACGCGGCGAGGGAACGAGCGTCGGGACGCAGGGATTGATCCACCCAGAAGCTGCGAAATGCCGGCATCTCGGCCGCCATGCCGGCGATTCCAGTCAGTCCGAACAGCACCCTGCACAAGAGGTGGCTCAGAGTGGACGATGACTTCGGAAACCGGGGGGTGAGTGATGCGGTAGGCATGACAGCGTGCGTGGGGCTTTCAAAATTGCGAACGCTGGCATTTTAGAGTCTTGAATTATAGAAGCAATAATTGACGGCTCGTTTACAAAACACTTACCAGCCACGCAGCAGGCCAAAAACAGGTCGCCAAACCGGGCGATGAAAGAGAACATCATTTTCACCATGAACTCCCCTCCAACACGCACATTTGCCGAAGGCATCTTGATCGATCAGCCGTGGGGAAAACTCACCTGGCTGGCCTCCCGTGAGTTGGGGAACTCAACCACGATGACCTTTGGCCGGGTGACGATTCCTGCCGGTCAAACGAACCCGCGTCACCGCCACCCGAACTGCGACGAAATCCTGCACCTGCTCTCTGGCAGGCTCGAACACAGCCTCGGCGATCAGAAATTCCTCCTCAACCCTAGCGACACCATCTCCATCCCCGCTGGTCAGTGGCACAATGCCCGTGCGCTGGACGGCGTGGATGCCGAGATGGTGATCTGCTTTTCCTCTGCGGACCGGGAGACGGAGTTTGAGGAATGAATCAACCCTTCGTCACTACCTCGTCGAGATTCATCACCAGATTCGCCGCCATCGTCCACGCGGCGAGTTCGGCGGGGTTGAGTTTCTCATCGGGTTTCGATTCGCCGTAGCTGATGGCTTTTTTGGCCTCCTCGGGCTTCGCGGTGTATGCGACGAAATGTTTTTCGACGGACTGGCGGACGATCTCGGCCTCCTGGGCATTGGGGAAACGGCCGGTGGCATTGCGAAACAGCGCGGTGATGCGCGCATCGGTGCTGGCGGCGGTTTGCAACACGCGCTGGGCGAAATTTCGCGAGGCTTCGAAGAACTGCACGTCATTCATGAGCGTGAGCGCCTGGAGGGGCGTGTTGCTGCGCTCGCGGCGCAGGCAGTAGCTCTCGCGGTTTGGCGCGTCGAAGGAGGTCATGTTCGGCGGCGGCGCGGTGCGCTTCCAGAAGGTGTACAAACTGCGCCGGTAGAGCGATTCGCCATGGTCCTGGATGTAGTTGCGCGTGTTGCTGCCGCCGAAACCGACCGGCTCCCAGATGTTCTCCGGCTGGTAGGGTTTCACGCCCTTACCGCCGATTTTCGGACTGAGCAAACCAGACACAAACAGCGCTGAATCACGCACCACTTCGGCGTCGAGACGAAAACGCGGCCCATGGGCGAGGAGACGGTTCTCCGGGTCCAACTGCATGCTGCGTTCCGAAAATTGCGTGCTCTGTCGATAAGTGTGCGACGTGACGATCAGCTTCACGAACGCTTTCATGTCCCAGCCGCTCTCGCGGAACGTCACCGCCAGCCAGTCGAGCAGTTCGGGATGGCTTGGCGGCTCGCCTTGGGAGCCAAAGTCGTTGCTCGTTTTCACCAATCCGGTGCCGAAGAACTGCTGCCACAGTCGGTTTGCCTGCACACGGGCCGTGAGAGGATGCTGCGGGCTGACGAGCCATTTCGCCAGATCAAGGCGTGTGTAGTTGTCCTGCTTCGGCAAGGCCGGGAAAATCGCCGGTGTGCCGCGGGTGACCTTGTCCTTGGGCTTGTCATACTGGCCGCGATCCATCACGAAGCTTTCACGCGGCGTGGGTAGATCGGCCATGACGAAGGTGGCGGGAATCACTTCGTCCAGCGCCTTCTTTTTCGCCTCCATGGCCAGTTTTTCGGCCCGCACGCCGTCCACGATCTCGCGCGCGCCTTGATACTCGTTTTCAAACCACCACTCCTGCAGGCGCTTCACGTCTTTCTCCGGCCATTCGAGCTGCTTTTTGCCGCGCACGAGAGTTTGCAGATCATTCGGCAGGCCTTCGATGCGCTTGCCCTGGCTTTTCTCGATCCACATCTTCCAGGACCATTGTGGATCCTTCGCCGGATCGACGCGTGAACTCATCGCCAGGTGATCCCAATGGACCGTGCCGCCAAACTGCGTGAACGCGTAGCCCGTGACCTTCGCGCCGGGCTTCAAGCCGAGACGATCAGCCGCGACTTCGAGCTTTACCCATTTTCCGGCCTCGGGCAGCGCCCCCATCTGCACTTTCTCGGGCGTGCGCACCTGACCGAAGGGAATCGCCCCTTCTTCGCCCCATACGGCGCGATGGTTCCATCCCGCCGTGTGAAATTGCAGCATGATGGCCTTCGGCGGGTTCTTGGCGTCGATGAAACACTGCACGCTGAGTTTTCCGTTCGGCGGGATTTCATATTTGCCGCCTGCTGAGAAGAAATCCTGTGCCACGCCGGTTGCGGTGCGTTTCAGCGCCGCGTTGCCGCTGAAAACGGGGTCTTTGTCCTTGGTCACGAGCAGAGTTGGATGTCCGCCACTCGATTCCACCTTGGCATTGGCGGGGAAAGCATCCTCAAACCACACCAGTTCGCTCGTCTGCACCGGTGGTGGTGGAGTCAGCGTCGCTGGATCGACGTAGTTCAGCTTCGAGATCGACTCGCGGATCTTTGACTGCGTTGCGGCGATGCCTTGATCGAGTTCCGTGATCTGTTTCTTCTGCTCGGCGGTGCTCAGACGCAGAATCGGTGGTGTCAGCAGAATGTTGCCATCCATCGCTGGATCGGCGGCGCTGTTGAAGAAGGCATACATCGAGTAAAACTCCTTCTGCGAGATCGGATCGAACTTGTGATCGTGGCACACCGCACAGCCTGCCGTGAGGCCCAACCACACCGCCATCGTCGTGTCCGCGCGATCCACCGCATAGCGGAAGACAAACTCCTCATTGATGCTGCCGCCCTCGCTCGTCGTCACGTTGCAACGATTGAATCCCGACGCGACCTGCTGTTCCACCGTCGCATTCGGCAACAGATCGCCCGCAAGCTGCCAGACGGTGAACTGGTCATACGGCAGGTTCGCATTGAACGCGTTCACCACCCAGTCGCGGTAAGGCCACATGCTGCGCTCGTTGTCCAAATGCAGGCCATGCGTGTCCGCGTAACGCGCCGCATCCAGCCAGTAGCGGCCCATGTGCTCGCCGTAGCGTTCGGACTTCAGCAGACGGGCGACGACTTTTTCATACGCATCCGGGCTGCTGTCTGCCAGAAAGGCGTCGATCTCCGCCAGCGTCGGCGGCAGGCCGGTCAAATCGAGCGTCACCCGGCGAATCAGCGTCTCCTTCGAAGCCTCCGGTGATGGCGGCAGCTTTTCCTCAGCCAGTCGAGCTTGGATGAACGCATCAATCCCATTCTTGACCATCCCCTTGACCGGCGGCGGAGCCGCTTTGACCGGCGCTTCAAATGCCCAATGCTTCTTGTACTCCGCGCCTTCCTTGATCCAGCGCTTCAAAATCTCCACCTGGGGCGCTGTGACCTTCTTGTGCGAGTCCGGCGGTGGCATCACCTCGTCCTCATCCGTCGAAACGATGCGCTGAATGATCGAGCTCACCTCGGGGGCGCCCGGCTTGATGGGAAACACGCCGTCGATGGCGGTGAAAGCGCCCTCCGGCAGGTCGAGCCGCAAATCCGCCTTCCGTTTCTTCGCGTCCAGCCCGTGGCAGGCGAAGCAGTTGTCACTGAGGATCGGCCGGATGTCGCGATTGAAGTCCAGCTTCCCCGCCCCTTGGGCAGAGGCAGCGACAACGGCAGAAACAAGGCAGACGCGGAAAATCATGGGGTGGGAGTACGTTCGCCATGCTCCACTGCTTTCCGAAGTCACGCATCCAGAGTGTAGCGCACCACATGGAAAAACACGGGCGCGGCGAAGCTGAGTGAATCCATGCGGTCCATGAAACCGCCGTGACCGCCGATGGCAGTGCCCCAGTCTTTGACACCACGGTCACGTTTGATTGCGGACATCACCAGGCCGCCTGCGAAGCCCATGAGCACGACAAGAGCGGCCATGCCTGCGGCTTGCAGCGGTGAAAACGGCGTGGCCCACCAAAGTGCGGCACCGAGGCCCACGGTGGTCGCACCACCGCCGAGCAAACCTTCCCATGTCTTGCCAGGACTGACGTTGGGGGCAATCTTGTGTTTGCCGCAGGTTTTACCCCACACGTACTGCATCACGTCGCTCATCTCGACGATGGCGACGAACCAGAACAGCAGCTTGGCATTCTGTCCTTCATAACCAGGAATCTTGAGCAGCAGCAGAATGGCGGGGGCATAGCTGATGCAATACACGCAGACCATCAGCCCCCACTGAATCTTCGCGGTACGTTCCAGGAAGCGTTCACAGTCCCCCGCCATCGCTGTGCGCAGCGGCACGAAGAGGAAGGCGTAAACAGGAATCAAAATGACAAACACACCGTACCACTGCGTCGCCAGAAAATAGTAGTGCAGCGGCGTGATGACGAAGAACACCCAGAAGAGCGTGCGGTGATCGCCCGATTTCGTCGGTGACAACGTGATGAACTCCCGCAGCGCCATGAACGAGCACAGCCCGAACAAGATCGTGGTCCCGATGTTCCCCAGCGCCAGCGCCCCTGCAAACACCGCCGCCATCATCCACCAAGCATTGGTGCGAGCATTCACGTTCGCCATCGTGGCTCTGGCGGCGTCGGAGGTTGCTCGTTTTGCCAAAACAAAGCCGATGGCTGATGCAATGATGAGCAGACCGAGCGTGCCGCCAACAAGCCAGAAGAGCTCGGGATCACCTGCTTTGAAAAAAAGAGACGGCATGGAGCCAAGCAATAGCATGAGGGTGCCCGAGCCAGCGAGAAAAATCGGCGCTTCCGATGTCTGCAACTTTCATCTTGGCCGCACGTTTCAGCGCGGGCAAAGGGAAAAAGAAGGCGAAGTGAGACGCGAGCATCGTGCTCGACTTCCGCGTGCCCGGCTGTCATGCTTTCAGGCATGAAACTTGGCGTGGTTTTCCTCGCGGCGCTGCTGTGTACCTCCGAAGTGGCGGCACAGACATCGGCTTCAAACTTTTTAACCTGGTTGAAGGAGGCGGGAGCCGCCAGCCGCTTTGAAGACCGACTGCGCACGCACGAACGTGCGTTAGACGCCATCTTGAAAGCGGATGCCACCACGCTTGAGGCCGTGCTGTTGCTCTGGTGCCAGGATGACGACCGTTATCGGAAAAATGACTTCGTGCAGATGGCCTGGAGACGCCTGGCCCAGATCGACACTCCGCGAGCCGTGAAGCTTCTGGAGAACGTCGATGATGAATATGCCTTCTATCTGAACGCGAAGGAGGTGTGGGCCGAGGTCGCTCGAAACGATCCCGCGCGTGCCTACATCGCTGCCCAGAGCTTTGTGCCGCAAAACAAGGAGCAGCACGAGCGCAAATGGCTCGTGCAGCACATCATGCAGGCAGTCGGTGCGGCGTGGTTCCGTGTGTCCGGTCTGGAGACGCTGAAACGTCTGCCCACGCTCTCTCATCCCGAACTCATGGCCACGTCCGTTTTCAAAGGCTGCGTGGACGAGGCAAAGACAGCGGAGCAGAAGATCGCGCTGCTGGATCGCTTTGCCGGTGATGAGCAGCCCGTGATCATTGATAAGACAGCCAAGGGGCCCCAACTTTGCGACGAACTCGTGCGCGCCGCCGCGCTGGCCGACCTGCCAGGCACACGCGCATGGATTGAGAAGCGTTTTCCACCGGGAACGAAGCGACAAGGCAACTGGCACATCAAGCGTGCCAGGCAGGCGTTGTTTTATGTCTGGAAGCAAACGGACACCTCCGCGGCGGCGGAGTGGCTTCTTGCTCAGCAGCACCCCGATGAGGATTCCGACACGAATCATGCCATAAGAATCGCGTCCGCCGCCATCGCGGGCGAGGATCGCGAGAACATGCTAGCCGCCCTCGCCTGGCTGGAAAAACAGGCTCGACCGCAGGATCGTGTCGCCGCGCTGGTGGGCTTCCTGGATGATGATTTCGGTGAAGACACCGTTCTGCGCCAATCACGCCAGACCATTGCCACCTGGTTGTCACAACGTCCGATTGACGAACGTGAGGCGGTTGTCCTCACAGCGGCGGAAGACTACATCCGGCTTCAGGCAAAGGGTGATTTTCTCACCATCGTCTTCCCGGATGAGCCGAAGCGCCGCGAGATGGTGGCGCGTTTGGACAAGATCACCGGTCCTCCGAGTAATTTCGAAGAGAACTCGTTCATGCTGCGCGTCTTTGACCTGAAACCACACCGCGACCAAAAACTGGTTGTGAGCGCAGCTGACGAAGGTCGCAGCCGCGAACTGGCAAGCCTGCACGAATTGCAGCGCACTGGCGCCGATCCCGCGCGCAGACGGGAAGGACTGGAGGCGTTGAAGTGGATGAAATCGGCCGCGCCAGTGCAAATCGGCCCCGTTTTGCTCGCCTACCTGCAAAATCATCGCATGGACTGGTTTTCCGAGGATCTGCTCAGCGCCTGGGTGCTGCAGGATTGGCGTGCCTGCGAGGCTTTCGCGATGAACGCGCCATTGTCCGCTCATAAACGCGATGACATGCTCATCCACATCTTTTCCGTGACTGGGGAGCAGCATCCTGAGAAGGTGCTCGCCCGGCTGCGGGAACTGGTCCAGGCCAAGGTGCTCGTGCCGACCGCGCTGAATGGCGGTTCGGGAGGATCGCGGGTGATGTGGCTGACTTCTTACGATGGCGAGATGATCATCCGTGGTCTCACGCATGGATTGCTGCGGCAGGGAGACATGAAGGCGCTCGCCACGGTCCGCACGCTGCCAACTGGCTGGCAAATCGGTGCGTTCGAAGTGCTCTCCGAAAGCTTTGCCACCCCAGAATGCGGCAAAGCGGTGCTAGATCACTTCGAACACGCTCACAAAGAGCAAAAGGAACGTCACGGGGAGATCGTGCAGGATTACACCCCCGAGGTTACGCAAGTCATCAGCCGCCTGGCTTCAATCTCACCTGCGGACGCGGTGCGATGGCTTGAATCTCGCCCGGAACGGCTCGGCGAGCATGAGTGGAGGGACAGCCCTCTGTGCCAGATGCATGCTGTCTGGAGCAAGACAAATCCGAAGGCCGCCGATGCTTGGATGGAGCGTGTGAGGCGCGAGAATCCTCCGAAGAAGACGGATTCGCCCGAGTCCGGACCCAAACACAAGTCCTGGCCGCTGCTGCCGACCCGATGAGTTCGCACTTTTCCGCAAGCACTGAATGAATCCGGCGCGGAGCTTTTTGTCGCAGGACTGTCATTGACAGCATGGCCATTCCTTCGCTAGACAATGGGTCGTCGTCCGCATGAATCTGCCCAACAAACTCACCCTCTCGCGTCTGGTCCTCACCGGCGTCTTTGTGGTGTTTTTTTATCTGCCGTGGTCGAACACGATCTCGCTGGCACTGATCATTTTCGGCATCGCTTCCGCAACGGATTACTTTGACGGACAGATCGCCCGGGCGCGCGGCATTGTGACAAACTTCGGCAAGCTGTTCGATCCGCTGGCGGACAAGATCCTCATCGCCGCGGCCTTCATCCTGCTATCGGCTGACAAGACGATCCCGGAGGAGTTGCGGATGCCGGCCTGGATCACCATCGTCATCCTGGCGCGCGAGTTTTTCGTGACGGGCATCCGGCTGGTGGCGGCGGGGCAGGGGGCGGTGCTGTCGGCGGAGAAGCTCGGGAAGCACAAGATGCTCTGGCAGATCCTGACGGTAATCTATTTCATGATGCGCCAGGCCTCGACGGAGCCGCTGTTTGGCTTTATGCGGCCGGCGTTCACCGCCAATACTGACATCGAGCGTGTTGTGGCCTCGTCCATCGTTTATTTCACCACGCTGCTGACGCTGGTGTCCGGCTTCAGCTACTTCTGGAAGAACCGTCGTTTGTTTGACGATGCTTGAGGGGTTTTTCCCATGATCCAACAACCATGAATGCCGAACAGCAAATCACCACCCTCGGACTCACCTTGCCTCCAGCACCTCCGCGCGGTGGTGTGTACAAGCCGGTCGTGATCGTCGGCAGCATCGCCTACGTCTCTGGCCATGGACCTTATTTGGGCGATGGAAACTACCTCACGGGCCGTGTCGGCGCGGATCTCGATCTCGAAGCGGGCAAGGCCGCCGCGCGTCAGACCGGTCTCGCCTTGCTGGCGACGCTGAAGAGCGAACTGGGCAGCCTCGACCGCGTGAAGCGGGTGGTGAAACTGCTCGGCATGGTGAACAGCACGGCGGACTTTCCCGATCATCCAAAGGTCATCAATGGCTGCTCCGAGTTGTTTGGCCAGGTGTGGGGCGAGGAGAATGGCATCGGAGCGCGCAGCGCGGTGGGCATGGGATCGCTGCCGGGAAACATCGCCGTCGAGATCGAAGGCATCTTTGAGCTGCATTAAAAAACCTGCGCCGTTGCCAGCGCAGGTTTTTCCAAGTTGTTGAGGATGCTGCTCAGTACCAGCGCGAGCCGAGGCCGAATCCGGTTCCCCAGCCGAAGGGCTGGCCAAAACCATAACCACCTCCCCACGGACGATAGCTATACCTGCTGACATAGGTCGGGCGGCGAGAGTAGTACGGGCTGCCGTAGTAGCTGTTGGAGAAGTACGGATGGCGGTAGTACGAACTCGAGTAGGAGGGCCGGCCGTAATAATAGCGGTTGGTGTAGCGGTTGTCGTACGCCGGGCCGCCGCGCACATAGTAGTAGCGGTCACGGTTGGCTCCGATGGCGTTGCCAGCGAGACCGCCGAGAATGCCGCCGATCAGAGCGCCTTCAAGCGGACGGCGGCTTTGATTGCCGATGATGCCGCCCAAGAGCGCACCGCCTGCGGCACCATAAACCGTGCCTGTTCGTTGGTTATAGCCTGAACCGGAACCGTAGTAGCCGTTTTGATAATAGGGGTACTCGCACGAAGTCAGCGCCAGTGAAGCACCAACGAGTAGAAGCATGGCAGAACGGAAAAGATGCGTTTTCATGATGAATGGGATGTGCAGGTGAGAGTAGCGCACAGAATCTTGGACCTTGGCAATCACCAAACATTCAGCCGCTTGGAGAATAGTTCCGGCCGGCTGGAGTGGCTGTGATTTTTATGGGCAGACCTCCTCAAAAGGCTTTGTGCCATCAAAACGCGATGATTTGAAACGGCATGCTGTCCTTGATTTTCTTTTCGGGCGGAGTGCTCATGAGTTTCTCGAACTGCCGTGCCCATTCGCGAATGGCATACTTCGCCTGGCCAGAAGGGAACACCTCCTGGGGAAAGAAAATGAACAGTGTCTTCGCCTCCTCCTTGTCCACAAACTCGAACCAGGACTTGCCTGTTTTGGGCTCGACGAGCATGCCTTCGATGGCGATCTGGCCGCGGGCCGGTTTTGCCAGCAGATCTCCCACCATGGGCAGTGTCAGGAGGTCCACGGTCTCGCGCAGGGCCAGCCCGGTCAGAGTGTTGGGCTCCCACTCGATGATGGAGAGCTTCAGGGTCATGGCGTCCTTTGCCGGTGCATCCACGATGCTGAACCTCGTTTTTTTGGCGGATTTGAAGGCATGGCGGAACTTCTCATGTGCATAAGCGGCGAGCTTTTGCATTTTTTCATCACGCCGGTCATGGCTGAACTCCATTTTTGCGAGCTTCTGCCGCATGGGCCGTAGGTGATCCGTGATCACCGGGGCGATATAGAGAGATGGCACCTTCTCCGCCGCTTTTTGCACACGCGGATCAGGATTCCACCAGTTGCCGAGGAAAGGAGAGCGTTTGCGGTCCTCCTTGAGCTCCGCCGCATGCGGCAAAAAACTCGTCGGCGTGACATGTACAGAGGCCACCACGCTTTTGGCACTGCGGCAGGACATCAGCAGGCAGGACAAGAGCAGGAGAGTGGCGGCGCGAATCATCATCGGGGGGTGATTTTTGAATACGTATGAGGGAGCAATTTGGCAAATATTTCAGCGGGTGGGCCAGGTCAATCTTTCTGAGCTTAACGGCATAAACTTCCCCGCATCATTTGCGCCAGTCATGGCGGGATGTTAGCTTTCCGGTCTTGTCTTCCGGCACTCCGGCAATCCCGCCCGTGTTCCGCAGGATTTTTCGTCCCCCTTATGGCTTGGCTTTCCTCTCTCGGCGTCTTCGGTGAAATCCTCCGTTTCATCATCCTCATCCTGGAGGTGATCCTGGTTTTCAATCTCATGATCGTCGTTCATGAGTGGGGTCATTTCCTCGCCGCCCGCTGGCGTGGGCTGAAAATCGAGAAGTTCTACATCTGGTTCGGCAAGCCACTGTGGAAAAAGACCATCAACGGCGTCGAATACGGCCTCGGCAGCATTCCGGCGGGTGGTTTTGTGGCACTGCCGCAGATGGCCCCGATGGGTGGACTCGAAGGTGAATCCAGCACCGAGCCGCTGCCGCCGATCACGCCGCTGGACAAGGCCATCGTCGCTTTTGCCGGACCGCTCTTCAGTTTCCTGCTCGCATGTGTGTTTGCCGTGGCCGTCTGGGTGGCGGGGAAACCACAGAGCGAGGGGCATACGACCACCATCGTCGGCTATGTCGCGAAGGAAAGCCCGGCCCAGAAAGCAGGCATCCTTCCGGGTGACAAAGTCCTCACGGTGGATGGCCAGCCGGTGAAACGCTTCGAGGGTCTTGTGGACAGCGTGCGCTGGGGCGTGGTGGCCAGCGAAGGGGACACGATTGCGTTTGAAGTGGAGCGTCCGGGGCAAGGGGTGCGGAAGTTTGAGGTCGATCCCAAAGCCTGGCCGAAGTCGGATGAAAAAACTCCGCCGGTTTCCTGGTGGCAGTCCATCTTCAAGCGTCCTGATCTGCGTTCGGTGGGGATGGAAGGCCAGATGACGCCGATGGTGGGAGGTGTCGCCAAAAACAGCCCCGCAGACGAGGCAGGGATCAAAGTCGATGACCTCGTGCTTCGGGTGGATGGCACTCAACTGAGAAGCATGGGCGATCTGGCCGACTACATCAAAGCCAACCCTGGCAAGACCCTCACGCTGGATGTCGAACGCGCTGGAAAGACCATCCAGATTCCGGTTTTGCCGCGCATCCCAGATGAGAACAACATGAAGGAGGTCATGGAGGACAAAAAGGAGTATCCGATGATCGGCGTGGCCTGGGATGTGGAAGGCAAGCGCACGCCCATCGTCATCACGCCTTGGGAACAGATCAGCGACGCCGTGCGGCACATGGGCAATCTCGTCTCCAAGCTGCTTTCGCCCAAATCTGACCTCAGTCCGGCGCACATGAGCGGTCCGGTGGGCGTCGGTCGTCTTTATTACAAGCTCTTCCAGCATCCTGATGGCTGGCGGCTCGTGCTGTGGTTCAGCGTCGTGTTCAACATCAACCTCGCCATCCTCAATATGATGCCCTTTCCCGTGCTGGATGGTGGCCACATCACCATGGCCATTGCCGAGGCCATCCGCCGCAAGCCGCCGCAGGGCAGGATTCTCGAATACGTGCAGACCGCCTGCGCCTTGATGTTGTTTGGCTTCATCATTTTTGTCACCCTCAAGGACACGGGGGACTTTTTCGGCGGTGGTGCCAAAGAGGGCAAGGCTTTGAAAATTGTCTGGCTTTCCAAGGAACAGCGCGCTGCGAAAGCAGCTCCTGGCTCCTAATCCCCGTCTGCTCATGCGCGTCCTCATCCTCGTCGAAAACCTTCCGGTGCCTTTCGACCGGCGCGTGTGGCAGGAGGCCTGCGCGTTGCGGGATGCCGGGCATCAGGTCACCGTCATCTGTCCGCAGATGCGCGGCTACACACAGGCGGAGGAGGTGCTCGACGGCATTCAAATCTACCGCCACTGGATCAGTGGCGAGGCAGGATCACTCGGTGGCTTCATCGCTGAATACACCACCGCCTTGTGGGGCGAACTCACTTGCGCACTCAAGGCTTGGAGACGCGGTGGCTTCGACGTGATTCACCTCTGCAATCCGCCCGACCTGCTCTTTCTCGTCGCGTTTCCTTTCAAACTCTTCGGCGGCGTGAAGGTCATCTTCGATGTGCATGATCTCTGGCCCGAGATGTTCGAGGCCAAGTTCGGCAAACGCGGTCTCATGTATTGGGCCGTGCGCATCGCCGAGCGCTGCACCCTCGCCCTCGCCAATGTCGTCATCGCCACCAATCAGAGCGTGCTGCGTGCCGTCAAACAACGCGGCAAGTTGCGTGATGACCGCGCCTTCATCGTGCGCACCGCTCCCAACCGCATGAACATTCAGGCGGAGCCGGATGAATCGTTGCGTGCCGGAAAAAAACACCTCGTCGGCTACATCGGCGTCATGGGCAATGCCGATGGCGTCGATTACCTCGTCCGCGCCTCCGAACACATCGTCAAAACGCGAAAACGCGATGACGTGCAGTTCCTCCTCATGGGTTCCGGCCCTGAGCACGCCGATTTGCTCGCGTTGCGGGACCGTCTTGGCCTGCAGAACCACATCAGCATGCCCGGTCGTGTCAGCGACGAGTTTCTCTGCCGTGCGCTGCGCACCATCGACCTCGGCGCCGCCTGCGATCCCATCAACGCCTACAACGACCATTGCACTATGAACAAAGTGCTCGAATACATGGCCTTCGCGAAGCCCATGGTCATGTTCGGCACCGTCGAAGGCCGCTTTTCCGCCGGTGATGGTGCCGTTTACGTCATGGAAAACAGCGCCGAGAAGCTCGGTGATGCCATCCTCGAACTCCTCGACGACGAACCACGTCGAAAAGCCATTGCCGCAGCCGGCCACCAGCGTCTCACGCAGGAATTGAACTGGGAGCGCAGCGTGGAGCAGTTGGTCGCGGCGTATCAGGCGGCCTGAGCGAGGCTGAGGTTGGATTCAAGACGGGCTTTCTAGTGATTATTTTGCGGCACCCGACTCGGATGTCTTGCCAAGGTCAAAGGCCCAGCCTTAAATGCCTCCCATGCAGCCGGGGAAAGACCATGGTGGTGAAGCCGTTCAGTTTGAACCGTTCATCCCTCCATCCATGGAGGAGCTGGACGCGCTGATTCCAGGCTACAAGTTTGTCGAGTTCATCGAACGCGGCGGCATGGGAGCGGTGTACAAGGCGGTGCAGAAAAGCCTCAACCGCACGGTGGCTGTGAAGCTGCTGCCCCAGGTGCATCGGAACAAGGAAAGCTTCGCCGAGCGCTTCAAGCGCGAGGCCCACGCGCTCGCGCTGCTGAACCATCCGCACATCATCGCCGTGCATGACTTCGGCGAGACGGCCGACGGCCAGATGTATTACGCGATGGAGTTTGTCTCCGGCATGGACCTGCAGCACCTGCTCAAGCGCGCTCCGCCCGAGCCCCGGCAGATCCTCAAGATCATCACCCAGGTGTGCGAGGCGCTCCAGTTCGCGCACGAGCGCGGCATCGTGCATCGCGACATCAAGCCGGCGAACATTCTCATCGACGAGCGTGGCAATGTGAAGGTGGCGGACTTCGGCCTGGCGAAGGTTGTCGGCCCGCAGTCGGTCGATTACACCGCCACCGGCACGACGCTCGGCACGCCGGACTACATCGCGCCCGAAGCACTCGATCAGGACGGGAAGATCGACCATCGCGCGGACATCTACTCGCTGGGCGTGATGATTTATGAGCTCTTCACCGGCCATGTGCCCAAGGGCGTGTGGGAGCCGCCCTCCGTGCGTTCAGGTGCGGACAAGGGCATTGATGTCATCGTCAGCAAGGCGATGCAGAACAATCCGGAGAAGCGCTACCAGCACGTCAGTGATATGACGCAGGTGCTGGAAAAGCTGCTCCGAAACAGCGACAACTGGAAAAACTTCCGTCGTCATCCCAAAAGCGAGGTTACGGAGCCGGTCGGCAAACCCGTGCGGATTCCCACCGATGCCGACACGATTCGGATGCTGTCACACCGCCCGAAAACAAACTGGCTGGCCTGGGCGGCCGGTCTGGTGCTGCTAGGTGTGGGAGTGACCGTTGCCTGGCAGGCTGGCTGGTTGCCCAAGGGGCAGGAGGCAAAGGCCCAAGCACCCACTGGGAATCAGCCCGCGCCCGCCGCAGCGCCCGTGCCAGCCAGTCCGGCACCCGAACAGGTGAATCTCGTCCAATGGGTCTTCGATCATGGCGGTTTCGTCAATGTCCAGACCTCTGTCAGCTCGGAGAAACAAATGGGTGGTATTGCCGACATTTACTCTGCCGACGCCTTGCCTGCGGAACCCTTCACCATCTGGCGCGTGTGCCTTTCCACGATGCCGATTTCGGATGAAGCGCTGCTGGAGGAACTCATCTTCCGCATTCGCGAGGCGGGCACGGTGGCGAATCTGAACCTGCGCGGCTTGGCGACGCCGCCGGATGCACTCAGGCACCTTGCCACCATCGAGACACTCACCAACCTCGACCTGATGGCCAGCCCTGCTGTCACCCGGGATGCGATACCCCACCTCGGCGCATGCAAGCGGCTGAAGTTGCTGCGCATTGGCGGTTCGAATCTTCCCGCGGAGAGCTTCATCGGTGACGAACTGCGCAGGCTGCTGCCGGACTGCATCATCAAAGACACCGACTAGAGGAGAAACCGTTTCAAGCCAACCGACATCACCTCATGAACACACGATCCAACACGCGCAAAGCCGCCAAACGTCAGAACAAGCAGGCACCGGCACGCAGCAAGCACTCTGTGAAGAAGCCGGTAAAACAGAAGGCTGCCGCCACCAAAAAGATCTCCGCCAAGAAAAAGGTTTCCATGCAAAAGACCGCGCCAGTGAAACGTGGCGCTGCTGCCAGCAAGAGGGTCTCACGGCCGAGGCAGATGACACCTGCCGCCAGGAAAGTGCTCTCCTCGGAGTCCGCTCAGAAAAAAGCCGTCACGAAACGTCCCACGGGTGCGCTTTCGATGCCGGTGATGGCCAGCGGTGAATTTGCCATTGGCACCACCACTGTCGAAAAAGAATCTTCCAAGAAGGGGTGGTTCCGGCGGTTCTTCGGCGTCACGCGTCGCAAACCACGCCTGCTGTGGATCGGCGACGCGCTCGTGCCCACCGGCTTCGCCACCGTCACCCATGCCGTGTTGAATCACCTGCGGCATGACTGGGACGTCGTCGTCTCCGGCATCAACTACGACGGTTCCGCGCACGATCTGCCCTACCAAGTCATGCCTGCCTGGCAGGGTGGTGACATGTGGGGCATGAATCGCTTCGCGGCTCTCTGTGCCGAGTTCGATCCCGCCGCCGTCATCATCAACAACGACTGGTGGAATGTGGCCCAGTTTGCCAAGATCGCGCCGAAGGGCGTTCCCATCATCGGTTACATGCCCGTGGACGGCGGCAACCTTGATCCTGCGGCCATGCGGGAGCTGAACAAGCTCCATGCCGCCGTGTGGTACACAAATTTTGGACATCGCGAGGCGGTGAAGGCCGGATTCAAAGGCAAACGGCATGTCGTGGCGCATGGCATCGACACCACGTTGTTTCAGCCGATGAATCGTGCGGAGGCGCGTCGCTTGCTCGATCTCAACGTGCCGCGCAACGCCTTCATCGTCGGCAATCTCAACCGCAACCAGCCGCGCAAACGTCTCGATCTCTCCATCCACATCTTTGCGGACTGGATCAAGCGGCACCGCATCTCCAACGCCTTCCTGCTGCTCCACTGCGCGCAAAAAGACACTGGCTGGGATCTCCGCCGCGTCGCCGCCTTCCACGGCGTCGCCGACCGCCTGCTGCTCACCGGTTGCGAGGACATTCGCGGCCTGCAAAGCCCGCAGCATCTCCAGCGCATCTACAACAGCCTCGATGTGCAGATCTCCACCACGCTTGGCGAGGGCTGGGGTCTCACCACCATGGAAGGCATGGCCTGCGGCATCCCGCAAATCGTGCCCGATTCATCCGCCCTGGCCGAATGGGCTGTGCCAGCGGTGAGAATTCCGTGCTCCAGGCTGCTCATGAACCCTGAGATCAACACCACCGGCGCTCTCGTCGATCACGCGCCGTTCGTGGCCGCGCTTCAGTCGCTTTACGCCGACAAATCACTTCGCACGAAGCTCTCCGCACAAGGCATCGCGCATGTGCGCCGTGGTGAATTCGACTGGCGCAACATCGCGCAGCAGTTCCACGCCGTCCTCGCCCCCGTCGTCGTCAAAAAATTCGCGAAACGACCGCAGCGCGCATGAAAATCGCCTTCGTTGGCGCGTCCGGCTACGGCAACGTCGGTGACGACACCTACCCGCTCGTTTTCGCGCAGCAGTTGCCGGAGCACGAGTTGGTGATCTACAATTCCGACCTGCCTGCCGCCCTGCCGGACGATCTCGCGCTGCTCGTGCTCGGCGGCGGCGGCATTCTATACAACAACCCGAAGGACGGGCCGGCAGACGTGGAATCGCCGCACTTCCGCGCCATGAAGTTTTACATGGATGCCGCCATCGCGCGTGGCATCCCGTGGGGCGTTCTCTCCTGCGGCTTTCAATTTCAAATCAACCGCGAGGCCGAGTATGCCGCCGCGCTCAAGCCATGGGTGCCTTATTTGAAGCAGGCGGCCTTTATCACGATGCGCTCGCCCAACTGCGTGCGCATCGCGCAGGAGATCAGCGGGCGTGATGATGCGCAATTCTTCCCGGACGCGGCCTATTTGTATCAACCGACGGTTGAACCGGCCGACGCGGCCCCGCAGGTCGTCACACTCGTTCCCGCCGGTCTCGTCAATGCACGGAACACGCTCATCAATCACTACATGCGCCAGTTTGCCGCCAGCAGCACGCCGACTCGCTGGCTGGGCATGGGCGCACCGGTGGATGATGACAAACTGCTCGCTGAGGTCGCAGAACGCTTTCCTCAATCACAGATTGTCGCCCGGCCCGGTCCGCAGGTGGCGTTTGAAACCATCGCCCGTTCGCGATTCGTCCTCACGGGCCGTTATCACGGCATGATCTTTGCCCGCGTCAGCCGCGTGCCGTTCATCACACCGGTCGATTCGCCTTACAAGATCCGCATGGAGGATCTGAACGCGGACATCAGCACTGCCGCCGGTCATTTCGAGGTGCTGCGGCGTTTTCTTCCGCGCTGAATCACCAGCGCCGCAGAAACGCCTCCAGCACCGTCGCATCCACCTGTGGATACTCGCAGCCGAACGTATTGTCGCGCCCCATGCCGAAGGCGTACGCGGTGTGCTTTTGCACGTCGATGTAATTGACCGGGTAAAACACCGCCACCGGCTTGTTTTCGAGCCATGCCGCCTGCTGCAAACTGCTCCAGCTTCCCACATAAGCGCGGCAGGTTTTGATGAGGTTTAGCGTGGCCGGAACGGTGAGGCTGTCGAGCACGGTGATGTTGCCGCCTTCCAAGGCGCGGGCGTCTTCCACGGCATGAATGGCTTTTCCCTTCGCGCCGGGACGAAAATAACTGCGTGTCATCACAAACACCTGGCACGGCAGCTTGCGCAGCACTTGCACCGTTTTTTCGATCAACTCCGGCGGCAGCGAGCGGTAGGATGCATTCCCTGCGAAGGGCTGGAACACGATGTGTCCCTTGGAATCGACCTCGTCCGGCGCGTCGAATACCGGAATGTGCCCGTCCGCG